>JBDHWA010000271.1:0-3507 GCA_039809945.1 Dehalococcoidia bacterium
TGTGACCTGCGCGTCGGCTCAGAGAATGCCCGTTTCCGCAGTGTCTTCCTCGAACGGAACCTCTCGCCGGACTCGGGCATGAGCTGGTTCCTCACGCGCATCCTCGGCTACAGCCGCGCCATCGACCTGATCCTCACGAGCCGCGACGTCGCCGCCGACGAGGCCTACCGTCTCGGCCTGCTCGACCGGTTGGTCCCGCATGACCGGCTGCTGGAGGAAGCGCTCGCGCTGGCCCACCAGATCACACGCTGGCCGCCGGTCGCCGTTCGCGCCGCCAAGCGGGTCACCCAGCAGAACCTGAACAAGAACCTTGAGGACGGCCTGCGCAACGAGGCCTACCACCTCGAATACGGCCGCAAAGCGAAGAATGACTCCCGCGAGGCGATCGCGGCGCGCATGGAGAAGCGCGAACCGGTCTACACAGGGACGTAGGCCTCAGGCAGAGTGGCGGAAGGGTTCCGGCGGGGGCGCCATGCGGAGCGCCTCCAGCCGTGCCCGCAGTTCAGCTGTCGATGCAGCTCCGAACTTCAGGCGCAGAAGTGCGATGTGCTTCCGGACAGCCGACGCGCTGACCCCAAGCCTCGCGGCGATGGCGCCGGTGCTGGCACCCTCCGTCAGCATTCCCACGACGTCCGTCTCGCGGGCGGTGAGATGGCGCGGGGCGATGCCCATCGCCTCGCTAAGCCCGGGCGAACCCGGCGCGGCAACGAACGGCGTCACCCAGGTGAACATGCGGATGTCCCAGCGGGTTGCCCGCCAGAGTTCGGTCAGGGCCTGTTCGCGGCCAACTGACAGGTCTGCCATGACTTCGGCGCCCGAGACGGGTGAGTGGTCGTATGCAATGAGCCACAGCTGCCCGGCGGATCCGGCGCGGATAGCCGCCAGAGAGTACGGTCCCAGGCCGTCTTCAACGCCGCGCGAGAACTCGACGCCATACTTCGAGGTGATTGCGGGCGCCGTCAGAGCCAGAGATCCGACCACCCACGAACCACCGCTTGGAAATCGGTCCCAAGGGGCACACTGCGGAATCGAACTCATTGGGTCGCTCACAGCGCCGATTCTAACCGCCGCCGTTCGCCTATACTCGCGCCACTATGGAATTCCGTTTTACTCCCGAACAGGAACAGTTCCGGGCGGAAGTGCGCTCCTTCATCAAGACCGAGTGGCCAAAGGCCCGGCAGGGCGAGTCGTTTACGAAGAAACTGGCCGCGAAGGGCTGGCTGACCATGTCGTGGCCGAAGGAACACGGCGGCCAGGGCACGGACCACATGCGCCAGCTCGTCTACAACGAGGAGATGGCCTACAACCGCGCGCCTGGACAGACCATGGGCACCGACCGTGTCGGCCCGACGATCATCCTGTTTGGGACGGACCGGCAGAAGGCGGAGTTCCTCCCCCGCATCGTGAAAGACGAGATCACGTGGTGCCAGGGCTTCAGCGAACCCGGCTCAGGATCCGACCTCGCGAGCCTGCAGACCCGCGCCATCCGCGACGGCGACCAATACGTCATCAACGGCCAGAAGATCTGGACGTCGAACGCCCAGTACGCTGACTACATCATCCTCCTCGCGCGGACTGACCCGGACGCGCCGAAGCACCGCGGCATCACCTACTTCCTCGTCGATATGAAGTCGCCCGGCATCACCGTTCGGCCGCTCATGCAGATGACCGGTCAGGCCGGCTTCAACGAGGTCTTTTTCGACGATGTGCGCGTGCCTGCCGACGCCGTTGTCGGCGAGGTCAACCGCGGCTGGTACGTTTCGACCGCGACGCTCGACTTCGAGCGCTCCGGCATCGGCCGGGTCATCGGCGGGCTGCGCACCTACGAAGAGGTGGTCGCGTTCGCGAAGCAGACCCCGGCGCGCGAAGCGGGCGGCCGCACCGTCTGGGATGACCGTGTGACCCGCCTCGCGCTGGCCGACATCGGGTTGAGCTTCAGCGTCGGCCGCCTGCTGAGCTACCGCGTGGCCTGGATGCAGAGCCGCGGCCTCGTCCCGAATTACGAAGCCTCGATGGCGAAGACGCTCGGCACCGAACTCCACCAGCGCATGGCCCGGGTGGCCATGAACACGCTCGGCATGGCGGGCCAGGTGATGGGCGGCCCGGGGGCGGCCATCGGCGGGCTTGCCGGGCAGACGTACCTCGCGACCGTCTCGCTGACCATCGCCGCGGGGACATCCGAGATCAACCGGAACATCATCGCGCAGCGCGGTCTCGGCCTGCCGCGAGGCTGAAGCCGCGTACAATCGCCCGCACACAGTTTCGCGCACCGGGGGCAGCCGCATGACCAGTCATCGAACACCGCGGGGCGCGGTAAACCCATCCCGTGGGTGTGTCCATGAGTGACTCCCTCCAGCCAAACGGCGTCCTCAAGGGCGTGAAAGTGCTCGACTTCAGCGAGTACATCGCCGGGCCGCTCGCCGGCGAGATGCTCGCCGACTTTGGCGCGGACGTCATCAAGGTGGAGCCGCCACTCGGCGACTTCTGGCGCCATACCGCGCCCGTGGCCCCCGCCGAGAGCCGAGGCTTCATGGGTGTGAACAAGGGCAAGCGCAGCATCTCGCTCGACCTGAAGCACCCTGGCGCGCGGGATGTTCTGCATCGCGCGGTGAAGGCGTCCGACGTGATGCTGGCGAACTACAGGCCGGGCGTTGCCGCCCGCCTCGGCGCCGACTACGCGAGCCTGAGCGCCATCAACCCGCGGCTCATCTACTGCGAGAACACCGCCTTCGGGTCGAAGGGCCCCTACCGCGACCGGGCAGGCTTCGACCTCGTGTCCCAGGCGATGACCGGCATCATGTCGTTCGAAGGCGCGGGCGGCGTGCCCCACCCCATCATCACCACCAGCCCGACTGACCTTTCGGCGGGGATGTTCATGGCCTACTCGGTGGCTGCGGCCCTCTACCAGCGCGAACTGACCGGCAAGGGCCAGTACATCGAGACGAGCCTCTTCGGCGCTGGCATCTTCGTCCAGTACCGCCCGATGTTCGCGATCGAACGGTTCGACGAGAAGCCGCGCACCCAGATGCTCGCCGACATCGCCCAGGCGCGCAGCGAAGGCAAGCGCCCGGACGAAGTCACGGCCGAGCGGCGCTCGCGCGGCGACGTGCTCCGGCGCGGAAACCCGTACTACAAGATCTTCGAAACCCAGGACGGTTACATCGCCCTCGCCTGCCTGAACAACCGCCTGCGCCGCGCTGCCGTCCGCGTCCTCGGCGTCGAAGACCCGCGCGTCGAGGGCGACGAATTCAACATGGACCAGCTCAGCCCCGAGGAAACGATGCTCATCGGCGAACTGATTGCCGCTATCTTCTCGGGCAAGACCACCGATGAATGGGTCGAGGCATTCGATGCAGCCGGCGTGCCCTGCGGCGCTGTACGCATGACCGCGGAACTCTTCGATGACCCCCACGTCAAGGCTGAAGGCTTCCTCCAGGAGTTCGAACACCCGGTGCTGGGCAAGGTCATCCAGGCGAACAGCCCGGTGCGAATGAGCGGCGGCGAAAC
>JBDHWA010000272.1:0-3493 GCA_039809945.1 Dehalococcoidia bacterium
ATGGAGAGCGTGAGCGTGGAGTCCGGCTTCCGGCGGCTGAGCGATGCCGAACTGATGGAAGCCCACGGGATCATCGCCGAGGTCACGGAGTGGCTGCAGGGCCGTGGCATCGTTCAGTGGCCCCGCGTGCTCCCGATCGAGGAGTACCGGGCGCGGCAGTCCCGCGGCGAGAACTTCGGCTTGTTCGAGCCAACCCTCACGGCCGTCATGACCCTCGCCGAGAAGACGCCCGAGTACTGGCGGGACCGCGAGTACCGCAGGCCGTACCTCTGGCTTTCCACCCTGGCTTCGCGGAGGGCGCCCGCCGGCGCCGGGATGCGCGCGGTCCACGCCGCGGAGACCTTCGCACGCGAGGCCGGCTACGCCGCGATCTACCTCGACTGCGTCGACCGCGACGACGCGCTGCCCTCGTTTTACCGCCGGGCCGGCTGGCAGCAGTTGGACTGCCGCGAAGTGTGGCCAGGCTGGCCAATGTGCCTCTTTGAAAAGCCCCTCGCATGAAGCCGGGTAAGGCGTATGCTTCTCGCTGCGGGGCCGCGCTCGTTGTGCTTTGTTAAGGTTCGTGGTGGCGGTCCAGGTTGTCTTGACTGCCGGCGTAAATTAGTCGAACCTAACATCGACCCTCAGCCAGGATTACAGCAATGGGTTTCTCGTTCCTTGTCTGCCTGCGCGAAGGCGTGGAGATGGCCCTCATCGTCGCCATCCTCCTCGGTTACCTCCGCACCATCGGCCAGAAGCAGCACTTCAAGTCCATCTGGATGGGCGTTGGCGTCGCCGCTGCCATTTGTATCGCAATCGGGGTCGCTCTCGAAATTGCATCGCGCGAGATGGACAAGCGGATCGTCGAAGCGTTCGAAGGCTTCGCCATGATCTTCGCGGTCATCGTCCTCACCGGCATGGCGCTCTGGATGAAGAAGCAGTCCCGCTCGATCGGTTCTGAACTGCGCGCGCAGGTCGATGCGGCGCTCGGCAAAGGCTCGGTCACCGCGCTCGTCCTCCTCGCGGCCACATCGGTCGGCCGCGAAGGCCTCGAAACGGTGCTCTTCCTGTTCGCCGGTTCGACCACGAGCAGCGGCACGACCTACATCCTCGGCGGCGTGCTCGGCTTCGCCGTCGCAGCGGCGATCGGCGCGGCCATCTATGCCGGCTCCACACGGTTCCCGATGAAACTCTTCTTCCAGGTCTCGGGGATCGTGATCATCGTGATCGCCGCGGGTATGCTCGCCACCTCGGTGGTCAAGCTCTACGAAGCTGCGATCATCTCGAACCTCGGCAGCCGCCCGTGGGACACCGAATCGTTCATCCCGATGACCTCGAGCCTCGGCAAGTTCCTGAGCACGCTCGTCGGCTACGATTCCGCGCCGTCGATGCTCCAGATCGGCCTCTACTGGACCTACCTCGTGGCCGCGCTCTCGGCATTCCTCTTCCTCCCGCTGGGCACGCCGCCTGCGCCGAAAAAGGCCGTTGCAGCCGTCCCGGAGAACACCACACTCGCGACCGAAAGGTAGCTGCCGCATGCGTTTCCTTGCCCCCTTCTTCGTTGCCGCCCTCGCCGGGTCCCTGTTGGCTGCCGCCTGCGGCGGCGATTCCGGGGACCGCCGGGTCATCCAGATCACCCAGACCGACGACTCCTGCTCGCCTGCCACAATCGACGTGACGCCCGGCGAGAAGGTGAAGTTCGAAGTCAAGAACGACGGCAAGAGGGACCAGGAAGTCGAAGGCATCGACGGCACGAAGCTCGAGGAGCTCCTGATTCCCTCAGGGAAGACGCGGACCGTGAACTACACGGCGCCGAAGGAATCCGGCGAGCAGAAGGTGAAGTGCTACGCGCCCGGCGGTTCGAGCACCATCCTGATCGTCAACGTGAGATAGCCTCGCTTCGCCCGGACGCCGGGTAGAATGGCGCCCATGAGTGACGAACCCGGCCTGTTCCGGACGATCTACACCACCCGTGCGCTGCGACGCTTCAAGCCGGATCCCGTGCCGGATGCGGTTCTGTTCCAGTGCTTCGATGCGGCCATCCGCGCCTCATCCGGGCAGAACGCGCAGGACTGGCGCTGGATCATCATTCGCGACGCCGCCATCAAGGCGAAGCTGCGCGAGTGGGCGGTCGAAGGTTGGGAGCGGTACTCGGCCCGCTACGGCAGCGAAGAGGATATCCGCCGCCTGCCGAGGAACCAGCGCCTCTCCCTCCTCAGCGTGCGCGACCTCGCCCTCGGGCTGGATCGTGTCCCGGTGATCGTCGCGGTCCTGGGCATGAAGGGCCGCCACTCCACCCCCGGCGGCAGCACCTTCCCGGCGGTCCAGAACTTCCAGCTGGCCGCGCGGGCGATGGGCCTCGGCAGCTCGATCTTCAACCTGCCGATGCGCGAACAGCTCTACGAAATGCTTGGCATCCCCGAGTCGAACCAGCTCTACTGCTTGCTGCCCATGGGCTACCCGGTCGACCGCCAGGGGCCTGTGAATCGCAAACCTGTGGGTGCGGTGGTCTACAACGAGCGCTTCGGCGAGGCATGGGCGTTTGCGGGCGAGCAGCCGGACGAAGGCTGGGGCGACCGCTGGCTCGGGTGAGGGCTCCCGGACAGAGCGTGGGGGCTCAATCGGCTCGCCCGGTCCCGGTGGGGCAGCGTATCGCCGTCTACGGGCCGTCGGGTTCTGGGAAGACCACGTTCGCGGGCGAACTGGCGACCAAGCTCGGTTTGCCGTGCCTCGAACTCGATGCGGTCTTCCACGCGAGGCCGAACTGGCAGAACCTCCCAGGCGAGGAGTTCCGCCAGGCTGTGCGCGACTTTCTCAGCTCCAACAGTGCTGGCTGGGTGGTCGAAGGCAACTACCGCCGGGTCCGCGACATTGTTCTTGCCGAAGCGGAGACCGCTATTTGGCTCGACCCGCCCTTCGCGCAGGTGTACTGGCAACTCGCCACCCGTACGCTCACGCGCACGTTTACGAAGGCCGAACTCTGGGGCGGCAACCGCGAGACATTCCGCCAGACGTTCTTCAGCCGGGACTCGATGCTCGTCTGGGGTGTCACAGCGTGGGGACCAGGGCGGCGCTCCGTCCGGCGGGCGCTCTCCATGCGAGGGTCTGCCGTGCGGGTCTACCACCTTCGCAGCCGCGGCCAGGTGCGCTACCTGCTGGCGAACGCTCAGCCCGCTGCCGCCTCGGCGGCCCGCTGATGGCGTGGCTTCGGGATGAACAACAGCATCACCGACGAAGCGATGTTGAGCCCTGCAACCGCGAGAATGGCCCCGTTGTAGTTCCCCACGTGGTCGAAGTAGATCGAGACCACCAGCGGCGAACCAGCGCCGAGCACCAGCGAGAACGGCAGGCCGGCGCTCCGCACTGCGCCAAGATACCGCCGCCCGAAGTAGGAGGCCCAGATCACTTCCTGGAGTGGAATCATCCCGCCCCAGCCGAAGCCGAGCATGATGAAGCCGAAGTAGATCGCCCAGTCGGCCCCGGCGTTGACCGAGGCGGTGATGATGATGAGGGA
>JBDHWA010000273.1:0-3492 GCA_039809945.1 Dehalococcoidia bacterium
TCACACACTTCCTCGGAGTACCTCCCATGCAGATGCCAGCTGTCGCCCTCGCCGCCGCCGCAGGACGCCGAAAATGGACCGTAGAACTCGCCCAGAAACTCGAAGCCGCGGGGTTCCAGGGCATCTACTGCGCAAGTTTCGGTGACGGTATGGGCCTGTGCCTCTCGATGGCGCACGCCACCAAAACCATCAAGTTTGGCACGTCGATCATGCCGATCTACTACCGGCTGGCCTCGGATCTCGCCCTTTCCGCCGCGTATATCCACGAGATCAGCGATGGCCGGTTCTACCTTGGCATCGGCGTGAGCCACGCCCCGGCACTCAAGCGCCTCGGGGTGCAGGGCGGCAAACCCCTCAGTGACATCCGCCAGTATGTCGAACAGATGCGCGCCGCGGGTCAGCAGACCGGTCCCCTTCCGCCCATCGTCCTCGCCTCCCTCCGGACGAAAATGATCGAACTGGCCGCCGAAATCGCAGAGGGCTCCGTCTGGGCGAATGCCTCGCGTTCCCACATGGCTAAATCGCTCTCCCACCTGCCAGCCGAAAAGCGCGAAGGCGACTTCTTCATCGGTGACATGATCCCGACCTGTATCGACGAGAACGACCCGGCTGCCGCGATGAACGTTAGCAAACGGACGCTGACCAGCTACCTGATGCTGCCGAACTACCGGAACTACTGGAAGGAAGCCGGTTATGTGGAGGAAATGGAAGCCGTCGAAGCGGCGCTCGCCCGCGGTGACCGCGAGGCGCTTCCCGGCCTGATGACGGAACGCTGGCTGTCTGACTGCACGCTTTATGGCACGCGGAAGCAGGTTCTCGAAGGCCTCGAAGCGTGGTTCGCAACCGGTGTGAAAACGCCGATACTCGTCCCGTCGTCCACGAGCGGCGGGCAGGTGAAAGCGATGGAAGAGTTCATGGCGGCCTTCGCATAGCCGCCGCCATCAGCGGTCGCGGACAATGGGACCGTGCTTGACGAGGAACTTCGGCTTGCCACACGGGCGGCGTTGCGTGCCGGCGAGGAGGTCGCGCGCCTCCGGCGTGAGGGTGTCCGCTATGGCCGAAAGGACGGCTGGGAACTCGTTTCTGAGGCCGACCTGCGCGCCGCGGAGATCCTGCACTCGCTCCTGACCGCCGCTTACCCGAAAGACGGCTGGCTCGGCGAAGAGCACAAGGACACGTCGGAACGCCTGGACTGTGAACGGGTCTGGGTGGTTGACCCCATCGACGGGACCCGCGAGTACCTCCAGGGCGTCCCGGAGTACGCCATCTCCGTTGCGCTCGTTATCAACGGCGAGCCTGCGCTCGGCGTCGTCCACAACCCGGCAACCGGCGAACTGTTCGCTGCCGAATGCGTGACCATGTTCGAACGGCCGCCGACCGACGCCACCGGCTACCCGCTGGAGGCCCTCGTCGGCCGCGGCGAGCAACTCCACCAGGAGCTCCCTCCGCTGCCCGAAGGGGCTGAAACCCGGGGCATCGGCAGCGTCGCATACCGCCTGGCACTGCTCTCGACTGGCCAGGGCAATGCTGTCCTGAGCGGCTATGGCCGCGCCGAATGGGACGTCGCCGCAGGGGTGGCGCTCTGCCGGGCAGCGGGGCTTCGGGCCACGGGTATCTTCGGTGACCACATGCCGTTCAATCAGCCCGAACCGTACGTCCGGGGCCTGCTGGTGGCAGAACCCGGACTGCACGCCCGCCTCGCGGCCTTTTTCCAGCAGTTTCGCCGGGAATGACACGCTCTCGCGAACTCGCGTAACGTGGTTCCACACCGGGCGCAGGAGACCGCATGAGCATTGGCATTGGGCTTGGGGTAGCAGGCTTCCCCTTTTCCTCTCAGCACGCGTTCCTCAAATGGATCGACCTCTGCGAGGACCGCGGCGTCGACTCCGTCTGGCTGAGCGAACGGATCGTCTCCCGCCAGCCCAACCTCGAACTGATGACAACCTTCGGCGTCATCGCCGGTCGAACCGAACGGCTGAAGTTCGGAATGAATGCCATCGTTGTGCCGCTGCGCGACCCGTTGATCCTGGCCAAGCAGTGCGCCTCTCTGGACTACCTCAGCGGAGGCAGGCTGCTGCCAGTTTTCGGGGTCGGTGGCGAAACGAACCCGGAGTTCGCCGCGACTGGCCGCAGCCCAAAGGGCCGGGGCGCCCAGTCCGATGAGGCACTCGACCTCCTGGCGGCACTGTGGACCGGTGAGCCGGTGACGTACGAGGGACAGCACTACCGGTATCGCAACGCCGTTATCTCGCCGCGGCCAATCCAGCAACCGCTTCCACTGTGGATCGGGGGCTCGTCGGAGGCTGCAATTCGGCGCACGGCGCGTATCGGCACAGGGTGGCTGGCCGGCCTGCAGAGTCCGGCCCAGGTCGCCCCAGTGGTTGCGGCAATCCGCGAGCGCTCCGCCGCGAACGGCCGTCCGCTCGACGACGATCACTACGGCGCCGGCTTCGCGTTCCGTTTCGGGTCATGGGATGAGCCGGTTGTGCAGCGCCAAGCATCCGTGTTCGCACGCATCCCGGATGCCCCGGCGCCAGCAGATTACCTCGCGATTGGGAGCGCGCAAGACATCGCAGCCCGGATCCGTGAGTACATCGCTGCCGGCATCTCGAAGTTCGTGCTCCGTCCGTTGGCCGAGGATGACGAGGGGCTCATCGTGCAGACTCGACGCCTCTGCGAGGAAGTCATCCCGCAGTTCGCCAGCCTTCGCCCTGCGAGCTAACGGGCCGGCAACGGCGCGAGCTTCGCCCAGAGGCCGCGGTTCGCCCCATCCCTGGCGAAGCTCCTGTCCGAAAGAAAGAGTGCCACCACACCCGCGGAGTCAGCGAGAACCACAGCGCCCGCGCGCTCCCACGCCGGCACCTTCTCGTTGACGAGGATGTCAGCCACCTTGCGGTTCATTCCGCGGACCAGCATCCGGTCGCCGGGCTGTGGGGAGCGAGCCTTGAGCACACCGTGGAGCGAATCACCGTCGAAAGCGACGGCCGGGCTCCCGAGCTCGGACGACAATTCGCTCGCGCGGATGCGGACCACCCAATCACCAGCCCGCGTGTCGCCGGGGATGCTGAGGATTGCCGGGCCGAGTGCGGCCGGAGCCTCGAGTGGAGGGCCGATGCGAACGAGTCCGCAGGATGCCTCGACAACTGTGTCGCCAAAGCGAACGCTGCCCGTGCCCGCGGTGAGGACCACGGCAAGGTTTCCAAGCCGGGTGCGGTTAACCTCGGGCCGGAGGTGGTAGAACGAGGCCTCTCGCTCGACCAGGAGCGCCAGTGCTTCGGCCTGCAGCGCTCGCAGCCCGGCGAGCGCGAACATGGCGCCGATGGCGTTTCGTTCCTCCGGTTGGATAGCGAACGACGCTTTCTCGACCGGTGCGAAGACTTCTCGTGCGCTCACGGCCAGGCCGGCGAGCGCATCCACGACCGAGGGGTTGAGGCCTCGAAGCGCTGGCAGCGTCTCATGACGGACACGGTTCCGCCGGTAGCGCAGGTCCAG
>JBDHWA010000274.1:0-3469 GCA_039809945.1 Dehalococcoidia bacterium
CATCACGGGTGATCGTCGATCAACCGGAGCACGAGGTCGACAGCTGGCCCGAACTCGAAGCGGCTGTCGGCGACCACCACGGGGCCGTCGATCGGCTGCAGGCGGCCGCGCATCCGCTCGTACACTGCGGTCCCGGCCTGCGAGAACCCCTCCCGCGGCTTGCTCAGCCGTTCGCGAATGACATCATCGGGCGCAGTGACCCGCACCGCGATGACCGGAGCGCCGGAGTCGGCCGCAACCCGGTAGAAGCGCTTGCGGTCCCGCCGTGTGAGGTTGGTGGCATCGATGAGCGCGTGCCGGCCGCTGGCCAGGGCCGCTCTTGCCGCCGAATCGACGCGCGCGAAGACGGCAGCGTTCTCCTCGGCGGTGTACGCCGGCGTCTCCCGCAGTCCCCTGCGGATGGCGTCGCTCTCGATGTGTTCGATGCGGCGCCGCCGCGCGAGGGCGTGTGCGAAGGTGGTCTTGCCCGCGCCGGGCAGCCCGCAGAGCAGGATGAGCGCGGGCGCCGTAGCCAGAGAATTGCCGCCAGCCATCACCTGTGGTAGGTTGACCGATGTTCATAAGCAAGGCAAAGGAAGACTGAAGAACAAGGTTGCTGACCAAAGAGCAGAAGACAGCATTGATTGGGGAGTACGGCGTCCACGCCACCGATACGGGCTCCCCTGAAGTCCAGGTTGCGATCCTGACCGAACGGATCAAGTACCTGACGACGCACCTGAAGGCGAACAAGCACGATTACCACACGCGCCGTGGTCTTCTCATGCTCGTCGGCCAGCGGCGCCGTCAGCTTCGCTACCTCAACAACAAAGACGTCAATCGCTACCGCGAAGTCATCGCACGGCTCGGCCTCCGCAAGTAAGCGGGGGCCTTTTGTTTGAATTTCGCACGTCCGCAACCTGCGCCACTCTCCAGGCCCCTCCCTTTGCCACCGTCCCACTCTCCGCGGACGGCATCGGGTCCCTTCGTGCATGAACCGGAAGGGACAGGACGTGAAGTGGTCTGAGAAGCAGACAAGAAACAGAGAAGCATGAAAGAACCCAGGCAGTACGAACTCGAAGTCGGGGGTAAGACCCTCACCATCCAGCACGGCATCCTCGCCAACCAGGCCAACGGCTCCGTCACAGTCCGCCTCGGCGACACCGTGGTGCTGGTCACCGCGACCATGGCCGACGCCCGCGAAGGCATCGACTTCTTCCCGCTGACGATCGATTACGAGGAGCGCCTCTACGCCGTCGGCAAGATCCCCGGCGGCTTCCCCCGCCGCGAAGGCCGCGCGAGCACCGACGGCATCCTCTCGATGCGCCTCACCGACCGCCCGCTGCGCCCGCTCTTCCCCAAGGGCTTCCGCCAGGAAGTCCAGATCGTCGGCATGACCCTTTCGGCGGACCGTGAGAACCAGCCCGACACGCTCCTCACGATCGGCGCCAGCGCAGCCCTCATGATCAGCGACATCCCGTTCAACGGGCCCGTCAGTTCGGTCCGTGTCACTCGCCTCGACGGCGAATACATCGTGAACCCGACCTTCCAGGAGGCCGAAGACGGCGACCTCGATATCATCGTCGCCGGCACGAAGGAAGCCGTCGTGATGGTCGAAGCGGGCGCGAAGCAGGTTCCCGAGGACGTGGTCCTCGAGGCCATCGACGTCGCCATGGAGGCGAACCGCAAGATCATCGCCCTCCAGGAGCAGATCGCCGCGGACGCTTCGCCGGTGAAGAAGCCGTTCGTTGCCGCTGCCGAAAACCCGGACGCCTACGCGGCCATCAGCGAGTACCTCAAGGACCGCATCCCCGAACTCGTGGCCACCGCTGCCAGCGAGCGCAGCGACGCAAACAAGGCCGTCCGGCAGGAGCTGAACGAAAAGTTCTCCGAGCAGTTCACCTCGAACGAAATCGGCGATGCGCTCTACAGCGTCATCAAGAAGGCCATGCGCAAGCAGATCCTCGAGACCGGCAAGCGCGCCGACCAGCGGGAGATCACCCAGATCCGCCCGCTCGACATTCATGTCGGGGTGCTGCCGCGCACGCACGGCACCGGCCTCTTCACCCGTGGCGAGACGCAGGTCCTCACGGTCGCCACGCTCGGCGGCCTGACCATGGCCCAGAAGCTCGACACGCTCTCGCCGCAGGAAACCAAGCGGTACATGCACCACTACAACTTCCCGCCCTACTCGGTCGGTGAGGCTCGCCCGATGCGTGGCCCGGGCCGCCGGGAAATCGGCCATGGCGCTCTCGCCGAGCGCGCCCTCGAACCGGTTATCCCGAGCGAGGCGGACTTCCCCTACGCCCTCCGCCTCGTCAGCGAGGTGATGTCGTCCAACGGCTCGACCTCGATGGCGAGCGTTTGCGGCAGCACCCTCGCCCTGATGGACGCGGGCGTCCCGATTTCGGCGCCCGTCGCCGGCATCGCCATGGGCCTGATCATGGGCGAAGACGGCAACTACAAGGTGCTCACCGACATCGCCGGCCAGGAAGACTTCATGGGCGACATGGACTTCAAGGTCGCCGGCACCCACGAGGGCATCACCGCCCTCCAGATGGATATCAAGATCGGCGGCGTCTCGCGCGAACTGCTGACCACCGCCCTCAACCAGGCGAAGGACGCGCGCGAGTTCCTGCTCGAAAAGATGGCCGCAGTTATCGCCGAGCCGCGCGCCGAGATGTCCGAGTACGCGCCCAAGATGTACAAGATCCAGATCAATCAGGACCAGATTGGGACCGTCATCGGTCCCGGCGGCAAGACGGTCCGCAAGATCCAGGACGAATCGGGCGGCGCCACCATCGAAATCCAGGAAGACGGCACCGTCATCGTCGGTTCGCCCAACGAGGCCGTCGCCCGCAAGGCCATCCAGATGATCGAAGGCCTCACCAAGGAGGTGAAGGTCGGCGAGGTGTATACCGGCAAGGTCACCCGGATGCTCAACTTCGGCGTTTTCGTCGAAATCCTCCCCGGCAAGGAAGGCCTCGTCCACATTTCGCAGCTCGGCGAAGACCACATCGAATCGGTTGAAGACGAAGTGCAGCCCGGCGACGAGGTGACCGTCATGGTCACCGAGATCGACAACCTCGGCCGTATCAACCTGAGCCGCCGCGCCGTCCTCCTCGGCGAAGAGCCGCCGGCGCCCGGCGCTGGTGGTGGCCGCGGGGGCCGCAACGGTGGAGGCCGCGGCGGTGACCGCGGTGCCGACCGTGGCCCGCGCAACGGCGGAGACCGTGGCGGTCGTAACGGCGGTGACCGCGGGAGCTTCCAGCGCGGTGGCGACCGTGGAGGCCGCAACGGCGGCAGCAGCTTCGGTGGCGGACGCCGCGATAGCGGTTTCGGAGGCGGTCAGCGCTCAGGCGGCGGCAGCGCTCCGATCGGGGGCGCTTCCCGCGGCTGGGTCCGTCGAGACCCTGCTGACGGCACGCCCCCGCCCCCGCCGGCGCCTCGCCGGGACTTCGGCGGCAGTTTCGACGACGACGAGTAGCTCACC
>JBDHWA010000275.1:0-3469 GCA_039809945.1 Dehalococcoidia bacterium
GAGACCCTGCCGCATTTCGATCTCGTCTGGGCGGTGCCCAATCCCGACACGAACGAGGTGTACTGCCGCTACCGCCGCCAGCGCAACTGAACCCGTCGCACCGGGGTTAGCGCTGGGTACGTTCGCGCGTCTCGCGGAGGTTCTTTTCGCTGGCCGTTTCTTTGCGCGGGGCGGCGGCCTGGCGTTCCCGCTTCTGGGCGGCTTTCGTCTTCGGCCGCTCGGCCGGAACCGTGGACTCACGGCTGATGCGTGCAGCCATAGTCTCGGCGGCCGCGGCTGCGGCGTCTTCGTTCGCCTTCGCGCCATTTGAGCGTGCGCGCGAGGACTTCACCGGGGGTTCGCTGGTCGCCGGCGTGCGCCCGTTGCGGCTCGCCACCGGCGGCTTCGAAACGCGGCCCAATGTGCCGGCAGTTTCGAGGATGGGCTTCAGATATTGGCCGGTGAAGCTGTTCGGATTGTGCGCGAGCTCCTCCGGTGTTCCCGTCCCGATGAGTTCGCCGCCACGGTCGCCGCCGTACGGACCGAGGTCGATGAGGTAGTCCGCCGACTTGATGATGTCGAGGTGGTGCTCGATGACAAGGACCGTGTTGCCGGCGTCTGCCAGGCGCTGGAGCACGTGCAGGAGATGCGCAACGTCCTGGAAGCTCAGGCCCGTGGTCGGTTCGTCGAGGACATAGAGTGTGCGGCCGGTGGACCGGCGCGACAGTTCGCTGGCGAGCTTGATGCGCTGCGCTTCGCCGCCGGAGAGCGTGGTCGCCGGCTGCCCGATCTTGATGTAGCCGAGGCCTGTCGCTTCGAGGGTGTCGAGGATGCGCTTGACCCGCGGGAAGCGCTCGAAGAACTCGGCTGCTTCGGAGACGGTCATGTCGAGCACTTCGGCGATGTTCTTGCCGCGGAAGAGGATTTCGAGGGCCTCGCGGTTGTACCGCTTGCCGTGGCAGACCTCGCAGGGCACGGTCACGTCCGGGAGGAACTGCATCTCGACGATTTTGTAGCCGTCGCCGGAGCACTCTTCGCAGCGGCCGCCCTTGACGTTGAAGCTGAAGCGGCCGGGTCCGTAGCCGCGGGCTTTGGCTTCCGGCACCGAGGCGAACATCTCGCGGATCACGCCGAATGCGCCCGTGTAGGTCGCCGGGTTCGAGCGCGGCGTCCGCCCGATGGGCGACTGGTCGATGTCCACGATCTTGTCGACCTGATCGAGTCCTTCGATGGCGTCGTGCGCGCCGGGGCGCTGGTGGGCGCCGTGGAGGACGTTGAGCGCCCGCTTCACGAGGATTTCGTTGATGAGTGAGGACTTCCCAGAGCCCGAGACCCCCGTCACCGCGACAAATTTCCCGAGCGGCACATCGACGGTCAGGTTGCGAAGGTTGTTCTCCTTCGCCCCGCGGATGCGGAGGAACTTCCCGTTCCCCGGGCGGCGCTCTTCCGGCACCGGGATTTCGCGGCGGCCCGACAGATAGGCGCCGGTGATGCTCTCTTCGCTCGCCTTGATGGCCTCGATGTCTCCCTCGGCGACGACATGGCCGCCGTGGACGCCGGCGCCGGGGCCCATATCGATGATCCAGTTGGCCGCGCGCATCATCGCCTCGTCGTGTTCGACGATGAGGACGGTGTTGCCGAGGTCACGCAGCCGTTCGAGTGTCTTGATCAGCCGGTCGCCGTCGACCGGGTGCAGCCCGATTGACGGCTCGTCGCAGATGTAGAGGACGCCCATGAGGGCCGACCCAATCTGGGTGGCGAGGCGGATGCGCTGGGACTCACCGCCCGAGAGGGTGCCGCTGACGCGATCCAGCATCAGGTACTCGAGGCCGACGTCCACGAGGAACTCCAGGCGCCCCCGGATCTCCTTCAGGATCTGGTAGGCGATGGTCTGTTCGCGCGGGCTGAGCGGCGTCTCCGGAGAGGCGAGCCGGTCGAACCACGCCTTCGCCTTCGTGATGCTGAGGTTCGTCACATCGACAATTGGCGTTTCGTCGATGAGGACGCCGAGGGCTTCCTTGCGCAGGCGCCGGCCCTTGCAGTCGGGGCACGGCGCCGCCGCCATGTACTTCTCGATGTCGGTGCGAATGTACTCGGAGTCCGTCTCCTTGTAGCGCCGCTGGAGGTTCGTCACGACACCTTCGAAGCGAGTGTCGTAGGTCTGGGTGCGCCCGTACTGGTTGGTGAAGCGAAGCCGCAAGAGACGGTCGCCGGTTCCGTACATAAGCGTGTGGAGCTGCTTCTCGTTGAGTTCGGAAACCGGCTGGTCGATGGAGAAGCCCTGGTCTTCGGCCACCGCTTCGAGCTGGCGCAGGTACCACCCGGCCACGCTCGGCGTCTTCGACCATGGTTCGATGGCGCCGCCAGCGATGGACTTTGTCTTATCGGGGATGACGAGCGTGGGGTCGATCTGCATCTCGACGCCGAGGCCGGTGCACTTGGGACAGGCCCCATGGGGACTGTTGAACGAGAACGTGCGCGGCTCGATTTCGCCGATGCTTGTGCCGTCATAGGCGCAGGCGAAGTGCTCCGAGAAGATGCGTTCGGGTTCGTTGCCGCTCGCGTGGGCGACGAGCATCACGCCCTGGCCCACCTTCAGCGCCTGCTCCACGGAATCTGCGATACGGCTTGTAGCCGAGGCGTCGGAGCCCGGTTCGGGGACGACCAGCCGGTCGATGACCACGTCGATGTCGTGGCGCTTCTTCTTGTCGAGCGTGATCTGCTCGTCGAGGTCGCGCACTTCGCCGTTGATTCGCACGCGGACGAAACCGGCGCGCCGCGCTTCGTCGAAAACGCCGGAGTGCTCGCCCTTCTTCGCTCGCGCCACCGGTGCAAGGAGGAGCAGCCGCGAACCGGCCGGGTAGCTGAGCGTGGCATCGACGATCTGCTGCACCGTCTGCCGTTCGATCGGCCGCCCGCACTGGGGGCAGTGAGGCCGCCCGGCGCGCGCCCACAGCAGGCGCATATAGTCGTAGATCTCCGTGACGGTCCCGACCGTGGAGCGCGGGTTATTCGAGGTGGATTTTTGGTCGATCGAAATGGCCGGGGAAAGTCCATCGATGTTGTCGACATCGGGCTTCTCCATGAGGCCGAGGAACTGGCGCGCATAGGCGGAAAGCGACTCGACGTACCGGCGCTGCCCTTCGGCGTAGATCGTGTCGAAGGCGAGCGACGACTTGCCGGAGCCCGAGAGGCCGGTGATGACCACCAGTTCGTCCCGCGGGATGCGGACGGTGATGTCCTTCAGGTTATGCTCGCGTGCGCCGCGGACGAGGATATGGTCGAGAGGCACGGACCGTTCCGGTGTGAGGGATGACCTGGCCAAAGGCTCGGGAGATCGAGTGTAGCCGGGATCGTGGACGACCGAGCGAGTATAGCGCCGCTAGAACTGGTGTTCTACCAGGCTCCTGACAGCAGGTGGCAGGAGGTTGCTACTCTCCGACCACCCCAGCCGGGTCATAGAGGCGGCCGCCCATCCGCAGGAAGCGGA
>JBDHWA010000276.1:0-3466 GCA_039809945.1 Dehalococcoidia bacterium
GGCATCAGGTGAATCCCGAGGTGTCCGTCAGCGCAGGGGTAGATGCCGATGAAGCTGGCCATGTGGTTCCCGCGGCGCTGTCCGCCCCAGCGGCCGAGGTAGCTGTAGTACGGGATCCCGGCCTCCAGTAACGGCGCCATGCATTGCTGGATGCTCACGTCCACGTGCTGCCCGATACCGTCCCGCTCCGCTGCGAGAACGGCCAACATCCCGGCGGAGAACGCGTTGAGGCCGCCCTGGTAGTCAGCCTGGTAGCCGCCATTCTTCAGCGGGCCGCCGTCCTGGGTGCCGGTGATGAACATCTGACCGCCCATGGCGAAGGCAATCAGGTTGTTGCTTTCGTAGTCCGCGTATGGCCCGTCCTGCCCGAAGGTGGTGACCGAAATCATGACCAGCCGCGGATTCACGGCGGAAAGCGTGGCGTAGTCGAGCCCCAGCGCTCGGAGGTCTCTCGGGCGGTAGTTCTCAATGAGCACATCGGCGCTTTCGACCAGGTGCAGGAAGCGCTCCCGGCCACCCGGCGAAGCCAGGTCTAACGTGACCGACTTCTTGCCGGTGTTGAGGTAGAGGAAGAGCGAACTGGTCTCCGGGTCCGGGATGCCGTCCTTGAACGGTCCGTGCGCCCGGGAGATGTCTCCTTCCGGTGGCTCGACCTTGACGACTTCGGCCCCGTACCCGGCGAAGAGTTTGCCGCAGTACGGCGCGGAGACGAATGTCCCGATTTCGAGGACGCGGAGGCCTTCAAGCGGCTGGCTCACCCGCTCGATTCTACGGGCTGGCGGTCAAGCAGGCAGCGTGGCCTCAGCGCGAGTCTGTTAGGGAGGCGCTTCGTATACTGACTTGCACTTTCCAATTCTCATGACTCTTTGCGCGCGGGGGTTCCGGCATGTCTCTCGGTTTCACATCCAAGGTCTTCCAGGTCGACACCATCAACCTCGAGGGCAGCAGCGAGCAGATCGTGAAGGGTGGCCGCCACCTCTTCCCGCTCCTCCCGAAGGCGTTCGAAGGCATTAAGCAGATTGGTGTCATCGGCTGGGGTTCGCAGGGCCCCGCGCAGGCACAGAACCTGCGGGACTCGCTCGAAGGCACCGGCATCACTGTGAAGGTCGGCCTGAGGCCGGGTTCCGCTTCGATGGATGAAGCTCGCGCCGCGGGATTCAGCGAAGCGTCCGGCACGCTGGGCGAGATGTTCGCTGTCGTGGAAGAGTCCGACCTCGTGATGCTGCTCGTTTCGGACGCGGCGCAGGCGGAGATCTTCCAGGATGTTTTCGCGAAGCTGAAGCCGGGCGCCACGCTCGGGTTGTCCCACGGCTTCCTTGTCGGCCACATGAAGAACGTCGGCGCTTCGTTCCCGAAGAACGTGAATGTCATCGCGGTTTGCCCGAAGGGCATGGGACCGTCGGTCCGGCGCCTCTATGTGCAGGGCTCTACCGTCAACGGCGCGGGCATCAATAGCAGCTTTGCCGTGGAGCAGGATATCGACGGGCGTGCGACCGATATCGCACTCGGCTGGTCGGTGGCGATTGGCTCGCCCTACACGTTCCAGACGACGCTCGAGTCTGAGTTCAAGTCCGACATTTACGGCGAGCGCGGCATTCTCCTCGGCGCCGTCCACGGGATTATCGAGAGCCTCTACCGGCGGTACATCAACCAGGGGATGAGCCATGAGGATGCCTTCCGGCATTCGGCCGAAGCCATCACTGGGCCCATCTCCCGGATCATCTCGAAGCAGGGCATGCTCGGCGTGTACGACGCAGTCGGCGCGGACGGCCGGCCGCAGTTCGAAGTGGCCTACGCGGCATCCTACCCGGCTGCCCGCGAAATCCTCGAAGAGATCTATGACGAGGTTTCGAGCGGGAACGAGATCCGGAGCGTCATCCTCGCCGGTGACCGGCTGAAGCGCCGCCCGATGGGCATCATCGACCGCACCGAGACATGGAAGACGGGTAAGGAAGTGCGGTCGGAGCGCGACGAGGAGGAGATTCCCCTCGATCCGTTCACAGCCGGCGTCTACATCGCGACGATGATGGCCCAGATCGACATCCTGATGGAGCATGGGCACCCGTATTCCGAAGTTGCGAACGAGTCGGTCATCGAAGCGGTCGACTCGCTGAACCCGTACATGCACGCTCGCGGCGTGTCGTACATGGTGGACAACTGCTCGACGACAGCCCGCCTGGGTTCGCGGAAGTGGGCGCCGCGCTTCGACTACGTGTTGACGGAGCAGAGCTACGTCGCCATCGACGACAAGGACAAGGTGGATACCGGGCTTGTGGACAGCTTCAAGGAGCACCGCATCCACCAGGTGCTGGCGGAATGCGCGAAGCTCCGCCCGTCGGTCGACATCTTCGTCGAGTAACAGTCGGTCAATCGGCGGCGAAAAGAGAAAGGGCCCGTGCACTGCACGGGCCCTTTGCATTCGAACGCGGAGTTGCCTCAGTTCGGCATGATCACGAGGCGGCGGTGGCGGTCGTTGGCATAGTTCTCGTACGGGTTCACGCCAAGTTCGCGGAGCATTGCGTAGCCTTCGATGACCCGGATCTTGCCGTCGGTAACGCGCACCCAGTCGGCGAACCGAGGCCGGGCCGGGTCGATCGCGAGTTCGACAAGCGCATCGTGCTCGCCGGCTACGATGTTCGTTACGCGCAGGCGCCCGAACGCCGGCATCGGGATCTGGCGCAGGAAGTCGAGGATATTGGCGGCGCCGTTTGCGATGCCGTAGACACCGTCAATGCAGGCTGCCTTCTCGTGGAGTTGCGCGGTCGCGCCCTCGGAATCTCCAGAGAGGAGCGCGTCGTAGAAGGCCTTCACGGTGGTCCGGGTGGCGCTGGCGCTCCCGCCCTTGAAGCCCATTGCGTCGTTCATCGCCGCCGTGGTTGGCTTATCGAACGAGATATCGCGGAGCATGCCGTAGAGCCGGCGCTGAGAGACTTCGCCCTCGCCGTCGAACGTGAAGACCTCAATGACGCGCTGCGTAAATGGCCGCCAGTCGTACGCCTTGGCTTCGATGGTGCCGCGGACGGCCACCGTGTTGCCCTCCTCGGCGTACTCGAGTTCGGTGTAGTTGCAGTCGGCGTAGTCGCGAAGGAACTCGCGGTGCCAGTCGGCGATGCCGACGCTGTCCCGCAGGGTAGGGCCCCGGAACGACTGGAAGACCGCATCGGCCCTGTGGTGAGCCTCGATCTCGGAGAATCGGTCGAAGTTGATGGCGGTAATAAGCGAGTTGACCGCTGGGATATTGGACATAAGGACCAGCAACACCTGTTTCCCGGGGGTTCGCGCCGGATTGTACCGGTTGTCACGAATGCGGGGTAGCCGACTGAGACCAAAGACTGACTGCGCGAACCGTCGCCGGGGATGTACGCTCAGTCATCAACCACCGGCCGCCATTCCGGCCAGGGAGCGAAGCGATGACCTCAACGAACGTGGAACCACGTGACAACCTGACCCAGGCCGAAGCTGAGGC
>JBDHWA010000277.1:0-3459 GCA_039809945.1 Dehalococcoidia bacterium
GAACAGCGCCTCTCCTGGATCCAGCACGCGCCGAAGATCCTCGGGCAGCTGGACTGCATGGAGTTCTGCCTCCCGGCCTGCACTGGTATCGAGGACAGCGACCCGGCGAACCTGGCTGGTTTCAGCAGCCCGGAGGACGCCGCGCGGGCCGGTTTCACGCCCTGCGAGGTCTGCCGGCCAGTTTGAGCTACCGTTCGGACAGCGCAGCCATCGCAGCCTCCGCGGCGGCCCGGGACGAGCCAATCACGAACAGCACGTCCGGGCCGTCCAGCACCGCACGAACGGTCGTTTGGCCACCGGGGAACACTGCGGTCACGGCACTGCCGTTGGTAACAACGGCGTTCGCTGCGGCAAAGAAGTCATCCTGCGCCGCCCTGAACTCGACCGCATCCTTCGCAGAGGAGAAGCGGATTCGGAATGTGGCGACTGCTTCGGCGCCGTTCGTGTAGACGTCATAACGGTCGCCGAACCAGCCAGCTGCAGCCTTCGTGGCCGGGAGCGCGGTGAGGTGCAGCTGGAGGTAGTTTCGAAGCTGGAACTCACCCAATGCGCCGCCCGATTCGTGCTTCCACCCGGTTCCGAGCAGCGTGGCGATGTCCGGCAGGCTTACCTGTTGAGGTTCGAAGCCAGTCTCGAAGAGGTCGGGATGGATGACTTCGGCGGTGGTGAGCCGACTGCCCCCAAGTGCGGCGTCGATGGGCTGATTGCCGGACCGGCTGCGGACGATGCTCACCCATTCGACGCCCGTCGTGTACGGGAAGCGGAACTCGCGTTCGACCGACGGCGGCGCCGATGCGAGCGCAGGGGCGGCCGCGCCACGGTCCGTGCTTCCCATGCCTGGCAGCATGCCACCCGCCGAACGGCTGGGCTGGGTGCCGGGGTCACCGGCGTGGTCGCGGGTCCAGAGGCCTTCAACGTTCACCGCGTCGCCTTCGAGCACCGAGTTGAGCGCGAGGCTCCAGTCGAGGTCGTCCGCAGCGCCCGCGAACAGCTTCTGAACGTCGAAGCTGCCGTCCTGCAGCGCGTGGGTAAGCTCGTGGGCGATGGTCGACCGTTCCAGCGTGCCGAGTGAAGCGAAGTCAACGCTCTTGCCGTCGACGGTGACGATGTAGAGCGTTCGCTGTGAAGGGGCGTAGAAGCCGATGAGATTGTTCCCGGCGAACCCGAAATAGGCGTCCTCGTACGTCTCGTTGGGACCGAGGTGGCCGAGCAGCCGGTAGAGCGTGGTCAGGTGGGCGAAGGCGGTTCGGTCAGTCTCGGTGAGGGTTGCCTTGAGCGTGTCGGGGATCTGTTCGCGGGTGATTGCTGCAACACGGATGCCTGGCGGCGCCGAGAGGCCGCGAATGGTTGCCACCTGTTCGAGCACGGCCTGGAGATCTGGAGGAAGCGGCTCGCCGGAAGGCCGTTCGCTGCCGCCCTGCGAACACGCCACCGAGAGGGCGAAGATGACGGAGAGGCCAAGCACCCCCGTTCGCCGCGGTAGGCGGCGCGTTCCGCCTTGCCCGGTGACTCGGAGTCTGGCTATTCTGATAGATACGGCGCATTCGTCTAGTGGCCTAGGACACCGCCCTCTCAAGGCGGAGATCAGGGGTTCGAATCCCCTATGCGCTACCAGCACCACCAACATGAGCAGGCCAGCCGGCCTGCTCTTTCGCTGTCTGGCGGGCGACGGATTGCGTACCATCACGAGCAGTTCGCACCTCGCTAGGAGGGTGGCATGGCGCTTGCCGATGAATCAACCGCGCAACTCTATCGCGAGGCCTGGGAGGCCTGGTCCCGGCAACTCGAGCACCTCCATCGCGTGTTCCTTGGCGACGAGCGGCCGAAGCCTGACCAGCTGAAGGGACTCCTCAACCGGGAGGCCCGGGCGAAGGAACGTTACGATGCGGCGCGTCTGCGGCTCCTCGGGTTGGACAGCGAACCGGGAACAGCGCGTGACCCCGATGAAAACCCGTTCCGATGATTACTTTCGTCACTGAACGTGGGCGGCTCACCGGGTACCATTCGAACTGATGGCTACGCATCGAGCCGCTGGCCGGCCCGTGGGTTCGCGCCGCACGCTCTACCTGGTCTTTGCGGTCCTCGCGCTCATTCCGGTCGCTGCCTTCGCGGTTGGCCCATTCACGAGTTCGAGCTTCGACCTGGAAGGTCCGGCCGGGCCGTTCCTGGCGTTCTCCGCAGGCGTGCTTTCGTTCGTGTCGCCCTGCGTGCTGCCGATGGTGCCCATCTTCATCGCCCAGATCTCCGGTTCGAGTATCCAGAACGGGAACTTCACCGCCGACCGCCGGGTCACCTTTACCCACGCCGTCGCCTTTGTCACTGGTCTGTCGATCGTGTTCATTGCCCTCGGTGCCGTCGCCGGCCTGCTCGGCTCCTACTTCCTCGTCGATAGCAAGCGCGAACTCGGCGACATCGCAGGGGCGATCCTCGTCCTGATGGGCGTGCTCGTAATCCCGCCACGGGGTCGAAGTGACCCGCTCCGTTCGGGCCTGTTGCTCATCGCGCTTACGGCCGTCTTCTTCTTCCTCGCCCAGGTTGGCGGCATCAAAGACGACCGCCTGCGGCTGGCGTTGCTTGCTTTTGTGATGGTCGCCGTCTGGCTTCGGTTTGCCGGCTATCTCCAGTTGCACATCTTCGCCCGAACGTTTGAGGTCCGGGTGGCGACCAACCGGCCCGTGGGCTACCTCCGGTCGGCGTTCGTGGGCGGCGCGTTCGGTCTGGGCTGGACGCCCTGCGTGGGACCGATCCTCGGGAGCATCCTGACCCTCGCGGCGGACTCTGGGGGCGCCGCCCGGGGGACGTTCCTCCTCGTCTGGTACGCGCTTGGGCTCAGCATCCCGTTCCTCATCGCCGGGCTCGCCATCTCCGACGTTAACCGCTTCATGAAGCGCATCCAGCCGTACACACCGGTCATCGAAGTGCTGAGCGGCGTAATGCTCATCGCGGTGGGCGTCCTGCTGATTTCGGGGCGGCTGACTGGCCTGAACGACTACTTCTCGTTCGCCGACTTCAACCAGGGGCTGTAGCGGCTTTCCGCCGGCACGCCGTGCTGCATTTGCAGGCGAATAAGGGCTCGACGGCGGCCGCCCGCGCGGTGGACGGGAACCCGTCCGGGCGAACCAGGCAGGCCGGGAAGCACGAAACCGGCCGTGGGTGCCTGGGGGACGACCGCAACCAGCGAGGGATGCTGAAACACGTGCCGGAGTGACCGGCATCGGCGTCGTCCGTGCGGCCGCCGTCGCAGCCACGCCCAAAGCATGGCCGGGCGGGTATGGGCCGAGATGGCCCGGAAGGGCAACAATCGAGGGACTTGCGGGCCCTCTTTGGCCACTCGGGGTTGAGTGGCGGCTAAGTGCGGGCGGATGCTAGGCTGTTGCTTCGCGGCGCGTTCGTCTAGAGGCCCAGGACGCCGCCCTTTCAAGGCGGAGATCAGGGGTTCGAATCCCCTACGCGCTACCA
>JBDHWA010000278.1:0-3441 GCA_039809945.1 Dehalococcoidia bacterium
AGTTCGAGGCGGCGGCGCGGCCCGACCCGGTAGCCATACGGCGGGCGGCCGAGGACTTCGCCGCGCACGGCCTTGCGCCGCATCGCCGAGCGAACCTTCTCGGAGACAGGCGTGCCGTCGCCCCTGTCGGCCCAGGTGTCCACCAGTTCGCGGAAGGCTTCGTTCCCGGAAGCGGCGATGACGACCTGGCAACCGGTCTGCTCGATTTCGAGGAGGCGCAGGGCCGCCTGGCCGAGATCGGGGCCAAGCGCGCCCAGGCTGTCCACAGCGACAACGGTGAAGCCGCGATCCGCGCGGCCGAGGAACTGGAGCATCTGGTTGAAGCCGGCAGTGGCGCCGCCCTCGTCCGCGGTATCGAGGAAAGCCCCCGCGATTTCGTACCCCTGGCGGGCGCAGAAGTCGCCGAACGCCTGGTTCTGCTCAGCGATACTGCGCTTCACACCATTGCGCCGGGCGCCCTCCGCGAAGTAGCCGACTGCTCGCATTCGCGGCCTACCCCACGTACAGAATCCGCTCGCAATTGGGGCACTGCGCCAACCGGTCGGCCGCGAACGCCTGGCGCCGGACAGACTCCGGGATGCCGACGCGGCACCCCCCACACGTTCCCCCGGAGACCCGCGCGACAGCCACGCCGCCGCGCCGGCGACGAACCTCCTCGTACACCTGGAGGTTGCGCGGGGTCACCTTGAGCTTCTGTGCCTCGCGGCGGGCATCGGCCCGGGTGATGAGGTCGTTCAGCCGTACGGCCTCGTGTTTCAGGTCCCCCTGGTCCTTCTCCCAGCGAGCCTCCTCCTGGCTCAGCTTCCGGAACGCGTTGCCATGGTCGCGCTCGATCCGGTCCAGGTTCGTCATCACCTCAAGCAACTGGTCTTCGAGCTTCGAGCGCTGCTGCTTCAGCGCTTCCAGTTCGTGCTGGATGCTCGTGAGTTCCTTCGGGTTGCGAACCGAACCGTCGTAGAGGCGCTTCTCCTCCGGCTCGATCTTCGCGGTCAGGCCCTCTACTTCGCCTTCGATTCGGCGCTGGGCACGGCGAACGTCGGCCATTTCGCTGTCGACAGCTGCCGCCTCACGTCGTGCCTCGTTCAGCTCTTCCGAACCGCGCAGCCGCCGTTCGACGTCCTCCAGGGCCGCCCGGAGCGCCGCCGCTTCGTCATCGATCTCCTGGAGCGTCCGGATGTCAGTTACCTGGGCCAAGGCGAACTCCGGAAGAAAAATGCGGCTGCCACCGGGGCTAACCGTAGCACTAAGCGTAGGTGCGCCAGCACCGCCCGTAAACGCACTCATGGCCCGTTCACCGCCAATTTGCCCGAAGAGTCACGCTCCTGCGTCCGTTATGTGGCAACCACAGCCAACGAATTCCCGCGCAGGCCTTGGTGTACCCTTGAGACACCTCCCATTTCGAGAGGCGCCCGCGATGCTCTTCAACGTCTCCCAGCTCCTTCGCCAGGAAGTCGGCGCCAGCCGCCGGTATGACCTCGAACCCGAGGGCAACGTCTCCAGCGGCCACGTCGAGCTGATCCGCACGCCCGGCGGCGTACTCGTGCGGTGCCACGCCGTCGCAGGATTGGACGCGGAGTGCAGCCGCTGCCTCACGCCGTTCGGTTACGAAGAAACAATCGAGTTCGAGGAGGTGTTCGCCCAGCAGGTCGACCCCGCAACCGGCCGTAAACTCGAGACCGAACCGGACGCTTTCCTCATCGATCCGAACCACACAATCGACATTACGGAGGCGGTGCGGCAATATAGCGAAATGGCTGCAGCAATGCAGCCGCTTTGCCGTCCGGACTGCCCGGGGATTTGCCCGGTTTGCGGCGCGGACATGAGCATCGCACCATGCCAGTGCGACCGGACGCCGATAGACCCACGATGGCAGGCGCTGGTTGCATTGAAGCGAAAGACAAATGGGTAGCCACCTGAAGGAGTCCCGTTATGCCCCCGCTGCCGAAGCGGAAGTACGCCTCTTCTCGACAGGGGAAGCGGCGCTCCCACCTCAAGATCCGAATGCCGCACGTCATCGATTGTCCGCAGTGCAAGAGCCCCAGGTTGGCACACACCGCCTGCCCGATCTGCGGGACGTACCGGGGCCGGGACGTGATCGATCTTCCGAACCCCGACCTGGACAGCTGACGCACGCGGAAACGCGGGTGCAACCGTTCATCGCCCTCGAAGACCCGGTACAGCCTGACCGCGCATTCGTCTTCCCCGGCCAGGGCGCCCAGGCCGTCGGCATGGGCAAGGATCTCTACGCCGAGTACCCCTCAGCGCGCGAGCTCTACGACCGCGCCGACGAGATCCTGGGCTTCAAGCTCTCCCAGCTCTGCTTCGAAGGGCCAGAGGACGAGTTGCAGCAGACGCGCAACTCCCAGCCGGCGATCGCCGTCACCAGCCTCGCCCTCCTGAAAGTAGCGACCGAACTCAACCCGAACCTGCTGAGAAAGCCAGCCTTTGTCGCCGGCCACTCTCTCGGGGAATACCCGGCGCTCGTGGCCGCAGGGACGCTCACCTTCGATGAGGCCATTCGCCTCCTGCGCACCCGCGGCGAACTGATGCAGGCCGCGGGCGACAAGAACCCCGGCATCATGGCCGCAGTCCTCGGCCTCGACGTCCCGGACTGCGAAGAAGTCTGCCGCGAGGCCGGCGCCGAAATCTGCACGCTCAACGCCCCCGGCCAGATCGTCATCGGCGGGCGGCGAGAAGCGGTCGTTCGCGCCCTCGATTACGCGAAGGCCCGCGGCGCCGTGAAGGTCATCCCGCTGAGCACCAGCGGCGCCTTCCACAGTTCACTCATGCGGCCGGCTGCCGACGGCATGGTCCAGCCCATCGCCACAGCCGCGATGTCGGACCCCGTGGTCCCAGTGGTCGCAAACTGCACGGCAACGCCGGTGCACCACGAACTGGAAATCCGCCACGAACTCGTCGACCAGGTCTGCCGCCCGGTGCAGTGGAGCCGCACGGTCGAGTTCCTCGGCAGCCAGGGCGTCGAAACGTTCATCGAGTTCGGCCCCGGCCGCGTGCTGACCGCGATCATCAAGCGGATGTTGCGCAAGTCGAACTGCATCAACGTCAACGACGTTGCGAGCGTGAACGTCAGCCTCTAAGCACCCCGCCAGCAAAAGGCTCAAACGAGCGCTTCGAACTGGTCGCAATGGACAGCTTCGTGCTGCGCCATCACTGAGAGGCGCTGCAGAAGCGAAACCGGCGCTTCCCCTTTTTCCGTCCGGACAAACGCGAACCGCTGCCACGCCTGGGTGGGCAGCTGCTCTAAACGCTCGACGAGTTCGATTCGCTGCTGCTGGAATGCCGCAAAGGAATCGGCGAACGGCAGTTCGTCGTAGCGAGTGCGTTTCATTCGCGCCCGCGGCGAGACGTGCCGCCAGCGGGGCTGGTCCTCCTCCACGATTCGCGCGACCTGTTCGCCGTAGACGTCAGCACAGGCGCGGA
>JBDHWA010000279.1:0-3431 GCA_039809945.1 Dehalococcoidia bacterium
GTAGTCCCGCACGGTCCAGTGCGACCCGGGGATGGGCGTCACCAGTTCGGCCGGGGTGAGCGAATGGCAAAGGACGGTGAACTGGCGGCGGTGACGTGCGAACTCATCGATGACGAGCTGGATGCGAGGGTTCATGGCGGCCTCCTTGCCGCCCGGATGCTACACGAATCGGCGCACAGGCCAGCGGGGCAGTCAGGCCGGGGCTAGGAAATCGCGCAGCGGGTAGAACGCCAGCGGTTGGGCGCCGCAGGTCATCGCGACGATCTGTCCGCTGCAGTGGATGTCGATCCCTTTCGGGCCGCCCTCCTGCGGATTGACGTGCCCGCGGATAAACGCTGCCCTATCGATAACCACATGGCTCCGGACCGGTTGCTTGTCGCCCGCCCAGCCGTCACCACGCTCGTACACACGGAGGTAGGGCGCGCCCGCGTCCGCGACGAGCAGGGCCGAGTCATCCGAGGTGAACCGAAGCCCGTGCGCGAACTGGAGCCCGCCAAGCGTCCCAATCGGCACGCGGTCTGGACCAGCAGGGTCGTCCATGCGGAACAGCTTCACGTCGTGGGTGTCGTGGTTGCTGATTGCCATCACTGCGCCATCGCCACTGATAGCGATGCCGTCGGGCACCTCCAGCCGCCACCGCGCCACCACCTCGTGGCCGCGTTCGGCGAACCCGGCGGCAGCGTCGAGGTCGTAGCGCACCACGCGATGCACATAGTTGTTGCAGACCACGAGGCCGGCCAGCCCACCCTCACCGGCGACAACCGCCACCGAGCCGGGCGACTGGACATGCGGCCCGCGGAGCACGCGGAGCGGCTCAACCGTCACTTCGGCGCCGGGCAGCGCGCCCGGAGGAATTGGGACCAGCGCGACGCTGCCATCGCGGTTGGCCACCGCCATCGTTCGCTCATCGATGAAATCGATGCCATGGACGAGGCCGATGCCGGCGGAGCGGATCTCCACGAAGCCCGAAAGTTCGACTGCCAACGCCGGGGACTCCCGGACGGCAACTTCGATAACAAGGATGACGTGCCGGGAGAACCCGGCTATCGCGACCAGCGTGCCGTCCGGTGAAAAGCGCAGATCCTCGCTCCGGCCAACCCGGACGAGAGCTTCCATCACATCCGCCGGGCAGTGCATCGGCAACTGAGGGAGCGGCGCGGCATCGGTGAGGACGGGACTGGCTTCGGGGTTCCATTTGCGGCGAAGGATGGTTCGAATCACAGGCGCGCCTCGCTTCGCATGCCGGGAAGGGATCGTCACGTTTCGGCCAGTATGCGGGGTGCAGCGTGATTCTCGCCAGACCGGAGTTGCCGCCATGCAAGCGGGCCGCTGACAATGGGTGGCACGTGACGCTTCCAGGCCCCGCCGGCTCCGCCAATGCACCCCTCGTCCTGCGCGGGGCGAACGTGTTCGATAGCACCCGAAGGACGTTCCAGAGGGCGGACGTCAGCCTCGCGGCGGGCCGCATCGCCGGGCTCGACGGCTCTCGCCCCGAGGGAGCAGCTATCCTCGACGCCACAGGCTGCTACATCATCCCCGGGCTGATCGACTGCCACGTGCACCTGACCAGCAGCGGCGACCCTCGCGAGCTCAACGGTGGTCGCGGCCAGCCTCTGCCCCAGCGGGCATGGAAAGCGGCCGGATACGCAAAGGCCACGCTCGAAGCCGGCATCACCACCGTGCGCGACCTCGGCGCAGCCGAACGGCTGAACGTGGAAATGGCCTCGGCCATCGCGAACGGCCTCATTCCCGGCCCACGCATGTTCGCCGCCGGCCTCGGCGTCACCATGACCGGCGGCCACGGCCACGGCTTCGTCGCCACTGAAGCCGACGGGCCCGACGGCGTCCGCCGCGCGGTTCGCGAACAACTCAGGGCCGGCGCCACGGCCATCAAGCTGTTCGCCAGCGGCGGCGTCATGACCCCGGGCGTCGACCCGCGTTCCCCCAGCTTCACCGAGGACGAACTGCGCGCAGGTGTCGAAGAAGCGCACAAAGCCTTCCGCGTCGTGGCCGCGCATGCGCAGGCGACTGACGGCATCAAGAACGCCCTCCGCGCCGGCGTCGACAGCGTCGAACACGGCATCTGGCTCGATGACGAATCCATCCAGTTGATGCTCGACCAGGGGACCTACCTCGTCGCCACTCTGACGGCGCCGTTCCAGATTCAGAATAACGGCCTCGAAGCTGGCATCCCGCAGTTCGTGGTCGACAAGGGGACGCGCGTCCTCGAAGACCACGAGGCGAGCTTCCGGGCGGCCGTCGCTGCTGGCGTGAACATCGCTATGGGCACCGACCAGGGCACGCCGGTGAACCGCCCCGGCGAGAACGCCCAGGAACTCGTGCGGATGGTCCAACTTGGCCTCAGCCCCGCCACCGCGCTGATGGCGTCGACCGCCTGGGCGGCAGACCTGCTCAAGGTCAGCAACGAAGTTGGCCGCCTCGAACCGGGTCTCGCGGCGGACCTCGTCGTCCTCGACCGTGACCCACTCAGCAACATCGAGGTCCTCACCGATCAATCAGCTATCCGCGCCGTCATCCAGGCTGGCGCGGTCGTTCGTTCCAGCCTTCCACGGACAGAGGAGTAACCCCCTTGAGCCAGCTTCAGAAGCGAATCCAGAAACTGCAACGCCGCGAAGGGCCCGGCATCGGCTTCGGCCGCGTGAGCCGCGAACAGCCGCGCGCCATGGCCCTCATCGCCACCGCTCGCAACGCCGCCGATATCCAGGCTGCCCTCGATGCGGGCGCCGACGCGGTCCTCGTCGACGCGGGCGGAGCAACTGCGGCCGCGGCTGCGATGAAGGGCATCGCTTCGGAGAAGCTGGCGGTCGGCTGCGGACTTGCTTCGCTCTCCGAAGCCGACGCCGAGGCCCTGAACGCAGCTCACTGCGACTTCGTCGTGAGCCCGCTCGACACCACCGATTCAGCCGCCGTCGACACCGAGAAGATGGGCCAGGTCGTCGTGGCCACGCTGGACATGGACGACAACACGCTGCGGGCCCTCGGGCCTCTCGGGCTCGATGGCCTTTTCGTGCAGCGTTCGACAGGCGCGATGACGCTGGCCCAGCAGCTCGGCCTCGTGCGGCTGGCGTCGTTCGCATCCACCGGGCTCATCGTGACGGTCGATGCGGCCGCGGCGGTTGGCGAACTGCGTGTCCTGCGCGATTCGGGCGCGCTCGCGGTCGTCGTCCCGGCGGGAACGTCAGCCGAGGCCCTGGCTGCGCTCGGTGAAACCCTGCGCGCAGTCCCGGCGCCAAAGAAGGGGAAGCGCGAAGGCGGCGACATCGCCATCGTGCCCACGTCCACTGCCAGCACCCACGATGAAGAGGGCGGCGAAGAAGAGGACGACTAGTCTTGGCACAACTCTCAGTCGAACGCGACGGCCCGGTCGCGGTGGTCACCATCACGAATCCGCCCATGGGGTACATGGACAC
>JBDHWA010000280.1:0-3421 GCA_039809945.1 Dehalococcoidia bacterium
GCTCAGGTTGCCGGGTGCTCCCTCGCCCAGGCGAGCAGGCCCTCGCGCCCCAGCGTGTTCATGACTCGTTTCGCCGGGACGCCGCACTGGTCGGCCCGTTCACACCCGTACGGCTGCCAGTCGAGTTGCCCCGGCGCATGTGCGTCGCTATCGATGGTGAACACGCAGCCCATTTCGAGGGCGAGCGAAAGCAGCCGCCGCGGCGGGTCCAGCCGCTCCGGCCGCGAGTTGATCTCGACCGCCTTGCCGAACTGGCGGCACGCCTCGAAGACGATCTCCGCGTCGAATTCGGACTCCGGCCGGTTCTTCCCACTCACGTACCGGCCCGTGCAATGCCCGAGGATGTCCATGTGCGGGTTCGCGATCGCCATCACCATCCGCCGCGTCATCGCCTCGCGCTCCATCCGCAGCTTGCTATGGACGCTCGCGACCACGATGTCGAGTTGTTCCAGTAGCTCTGGCTCCTGGTCGAGCGCTCCGTCATCGAGAATGTCGACTTCAATGCCGGTCAGGATGCGGAACGGCGCGAGTTCGGCGTTGAGCGCGGCGACCACTGCCAGCTGTTCGCGCAGCCGCTCCGGACTCAGCCCGCGCGCGACGGTGAGCCGGGGCGAATGGTCGGTCAGCACCATGTACTCGTGGCCGAGTTCGATGGCTGCCTCGGCCATCTCCCGGATGGGTGAGCCCCCGTCGGACCAGTCCGAATGGACGTGGCAGTCACCCTTGAGCGCGGCTCGCAACGCCCTGCCGCCTGCAGGCGGCCACGATGCCGCGCCTTCGGCCTCCAGCCGCGCGAGGTAGGCGGGCAATTCGCCGCGCAGCGCCTCCGTGATGACCCCGGCAGTGACATCGCCGACGCCCTTGAGCTTCTTCAGTTCGCCGCGCTGAGCCATCCCAGAAAGCTCGTCCGGCCCCAGCGGCGCGATGGCCGCGGCGGCCCCGCGGAAGGCCTTTACGCGGTATTCCGGTTCGTTCGCGCGCTCAAGCAGGAAGGCGATGCGTTTCAGTGCGGCGGCAGGCTCCATTGCCGAAAGCATAGCTGCTCCCATCCGCAGACCGCCCGCCTGCGAACCCGTATCATTCCGCATCCATGACCGAGACAACCACGCCGCCACCGGTCTCGGAGCGCGACCCGGAGGCGCTCACTCGCTACCTGCTCAGCTTCCGCTGGCCCTTCCGGAATGAGGAAGTGCACCGCATCCTTGTCGATGGAGGACTGCCCCTCTGGCGCCAGGTCCTGCGCTTTGTCCCACAGCCGAAGGAGCGCGGCCGCGCCCTCGAACTCGGCAGCCCGCCGTTCCACATCACGCTCTTGCTCCAGAAGTTCCGCAACTACGACCTCTCGCTCACGGGCTTTGCCGCCGACGGCCGCGCCACCATCGAGCAGAGGCTGGAGAGTCCCGAGTACGGTGAGCGCCACGAGTTCGCCTGCACCTGCTTCGACGCCGAAAAGGACAGGTTCCCCTACCCGGACAACAGCTTCGACCTGGTGACCTGGTGCGAGGTCATTGAGCACCTCACGGAGAACCCCGTCCACGCGCTCGCCGAGATCCACCGTGTGCTGAAGCCGGGCGGCGCACTCGTGCTTTCGACCCCGAACGCAAGCCGCGCCGATTCGATTGCGAACTTCCTCGCCGGGCGGAACATCTACGACCCGTACCACCTCGGCGCGCCGCTCAAGGGCTCCCGCCACAGCCGCGAATACACCTTCAGCGAACTGAAGGAATTGCTCGAAGGCTGCGGCTACAGCATCGACCGCATCGCCGACATCGACATCTACGCGACCGCGAGCCGGAACCGCCGGGCCTTCCGCTGGCTGATGAACAACATGGTCGCGAAGGTCACGAAGGGCCACTACAAATACCACCTCTTCGTCCGCGCCCGGAAGACCGATGCGCCGTTCCGCTGGAACTTCCCCGGCCGGTTGTTCGACGGCGGCCACCTTGCGTTCTACATGGCCCCGCAGGACCCGGAAGTCGTCTTCGGGCAGAACGACGCCATCCACATCGCGATGGGCTGGAGCGACCTGAAGACAGACGCCGGGGTGCGCCAGTTCCGCCGCAGCGGAGACATCGGCGATGTGTACCTGGTGAACCCTGGACCTGTCAGCTCGGTCACGGTCACCCTGCGCGGCGGTGCAGGCGAAGCACAGACCTGGCACGACAACGGCGGCGCGCTGGTGATGCTTGGCTCAGTTCGCTTCGAAGCGCCCGCTGACCGCTGGACCGAAGTCACCGTGCCAGTCTCCGGCGACTATGAACCCGGCAACCCGCTCCACCTCCGCCTCGATGCCCCCGGCGGAGTGGACGTCTCCCGCGCCACCTCCGGCTGAGCGAGCCTCGCTCTCGCGCGTAAGTGTGAATTAATTGCGAGGGTGGGTTCGCCTTTGCTAGGATCACGCAAAGGCGGGACGTGGGTATGGATGCAACATCCGTCCTCGTGCTGAACCAGAACTACGAGCCGCTCAATGTCTGTAACATGCGGCGCGCGCTGGTTCTTGTCTTCCGGGGCAAAGCGGAAGTCCTCGAATCTGCCCGCGAAGCCATCCACACCGCCACGGCCACCTACGTCCTGCCCTCGGTTATCCGCCTCATCCACATGATCAAGCGGCCGCGCCCGAAGGTTCGCCTGACGCGCAAGGAAATCTTCGCGCGCGACGGCTGGCAGTGCGTCTACTGCGGACGGCAGAGCCGGGACCTCACCCTCGATCACGTGCTCCCACGCCACCGCGGCGGCCCACATACGTGGGAGAACCTTGTGAGCGCCTGCAAGCAGTGCAACCACAAGAAGGCGGGACGCACCCCCGGGGAAGCGCGCATGGCGATGGCTCACCAACCGCACGTGCCGCGCGTCTCCATCTATCACGCCTTCTTCCCCTACCTCGGGGCGCAGGAGGAGTGGCGCAAGTTCGTGCCCGGCTGGGAGGGCGCTGCCGGCTGACCTTAGCGGCTCAGTGATGTGCGCGGCCAGTCGCCCGCTCAACGGCCGCCCGGAACGCTTCCAGTGAGTTCGCCAGCAGCGCCGGGTTTCGCGTCACCTCCACTTCCAGTGCCGCGAACGCCTCGGGCCCAGCATCATGCCCCGGGTGGATGATCGTGTCGCGCTCTTCGCCCCCAAGAAGCGCGGTCGACTCCCAGAGCCGTTCGAGTGAGCCGCGTTCCGGTCCTGGCGTGCCGGGGCTGCCGATTGCCAGGGTGTCGCCTGTGAACAGGCGTCCATCGACGCTGTAGGTCACCGAGCCGGCCGTGTGGCCGGGTGTCGGGCGCGCCACAACGGCCTGCGGCCCGAGCGCGAACTCCTCACGCCCCGCGAAGGTGGTTGCATGGCCGAAGTGCGCCTCCAGGCCGGCGGCGTCGGCGGCGTGCACGAACACCCTCGCGCCGGTGGCGGCAGCCACTTCCGCGACGCCGTTCGCGTGGTC
>JBDHWA010000281.1:0-3415 GCA_039809945.1 Dehalococcoidia bacterium
AAACAGCGTCGGCTCTTCGTCGTCGAACTGGGGCTGGCTCGAACCCTGGAGCGCGGCGATGAGGTCGGCGGCGTCCTGGGGAGTGATCTTCCCCTGTTCGAGCATCTGGAGGACGCGCATCTCTTCGGCTTCACGGCGGCTGGAAGCGCGCGCCGCCCGGCTCGTGCGCTGGGGGCGTTGCTGGCCGGCGGGGCTCACGGTCGAAGCGCCGGCCGTGGCCTCTGCGGCCGCCTGGGGGTCGCGGGCCTTCACCACGCACTCGCCGATGCCCGAGTTGAGGCGCAGGCGGGTAGCCGCGGAATCGGCGGCGCTCGGGAACTCGAGCCGTGACTTCCCGATGCCGCTCGACAGCTTGATGAACACCTGCGCGCCGGTGGGCAGGCGCACCTCGGCCCGGCCCAGCCCAACGTCGACCTTGTATTCGCCTTCGGCCACCTCGGCGATGTCCAGGAGCACGTCGCCGGTGCCGCTGTCGCAGCGGGCGAGGCCGCTGTGCGAAAGCACGGCAAGCTTCCCCGCGCCGACATTCACATCGAGCATGCCCCGGTTGAGAATCCCCTGGAACGAACCGGCGCCGATGTTCACGCGAATATCGCCGGCCGTGACGCCGTGCACTTCGGTGTCTCCGTAGCCGTTGTCGATTTTCACCTGGTCGAGCGGCTCGGCGCCGATGCGGATGAGGGTGGTCGCGCCCTGGCGGCGGCGGAAGATCCAGCCCTTCGTGAGTTTCACTTCGATGTGCAACTGGTCGCCGTCGCGGGTGACGGTGATCTCGGGTGCGGCCTTGTTGCTGGAGGAAACCACACCGGGTGTCTCGCCCTCCTTGCAGGGCCGGAATGTCAGTTTGCCTGCGGTCTGGTCGACCTGGACCCGCTTGATCCCGGCGAAGGAGACGTCCTGCTGGGACACCACCGCCGTCGCTGAGTCGTCCTGCTCGTTGCGGGTACGCGGCCCGTGGGGGCCTGCGGCGCCCGGCGGGGCGAACCCGGCGCTGGCCCCGCGCGGCGCCTTGCGCTCGTTACGGGCCTGGTCCCGGAGGCGGCGCGCCTCATCTCGGGCGCGTCGGGCTTCGTCCTTCAGCCGGTCGGCCTCGACCTTCGCTTCGCGGCGCAGGCGGTCGGCCTCGTCGGCGGCGCGGCGCGCCTCTTCCAGCGCGCGTTCGATTTCGTCGTGTGTGTCAGCCATCGCGACTCGCCAGGGAACGGAGTTGTTCGGCGGCTTCGGCGGCACTGAGGCGGCCGGCCGAGAGGTCATCGAGGATGCGCTGGCGCCGCTCCGCATCCCGCGGGTCTTCACCCGCTTCGAAGCCCATCGCCACCAGGACGTCGTTCAGGCGGCCGACAACGGTGGGGTAGGAGATGCCGAGCTCTTCTTCAACGTCTTTGATCTTGCCGCGCGCCCTCAGGAAGGTTTCGACGAAGGCGAGTTGGTCGCGGCTGAGGCGGGCAAGCGGACCGCCATCGAAGCGGCCCTCGACGGCCACGCCGCAGTTCGGGCATTCCAGCCGGCGGACAACCATTGCGCTATCGCAGCTGGGGCATGCGCCAACAAAGCGTGCCATCGCGTGTTCCTCCACAGCTCGTTAGCGAGCGGTCTTGATGCCGGGCAGGCGGTAGTCGGCGATCTCTCGCTCCGTGCCGCGGGCCCATCCTTCGATGTTCGCGGCGGCACGGCGGATGCCCGCTGCCAGCGTGGCGATCATAGCGGTGACGCGCGAACCGTTCCCGAAGCGCACGTTGCGAGCCGACTCGCGGCGAGACTCGACGAAGTGCCGGCTGTAACTGGCGAGGAAGTGGGTGTTGAGGTCCATTTCAGTTCCTTCTCCTTGGTTTCGTGGGGGCATCCCTGCCCTCACATAGCTATCATCGGCCGATAACTCAGAAAAGTCAATATGTAGCTTGAGAAAATTAATTTCCTATTGAACATTCAAGGAATGCTAGCGGAGACGTGCGAGCAACGCCCGGCTTGGCCTGCCGCCTATGCAGCGGCGCGGTCGCGAGCGCTCCAGCGTTCGAAGGGCTACTTGAGGATGTCGGTGAGTTGCCGGGCTGCCTCTTCCCGGCTGACGAAGAGGGCCCGCAACGGCCGGCTCTGCCAGGCGAGCCCGAGTTGCGCCGCGAAGGCACGGATTGCTTCGTTGACCACGGCCCCCGGCAGGTTCAGCGGCCCGGGGTCGTCATCGATGAGGACGACGACGCCGCCGCCAGCGCGCTCCATCACCCGAGCGAACGCCTGCGCGGCGATGACCGGCGCCGTGAGACCTTCCGCCAGCAGCGGCTCCCATTCGTCCCGCGACAGCTGGTCCCAGTCGATGCGCGGGGCAGCCCCGGGCGCGATGACCACCGCGTCGCAGCGGCCGAGGCGGTCGCAGGTCTCCCCGGCGAACGCGGCGGCATCCGCGGGGTCGGCGGCATCGAGGACGGTGTTGAACTGCTCGCGGCCGATGGCCCAGATCTCGTTGGCGATGGAGGCGGTGGCGAACTCTTCATCCTTGCTGCGGCTCACCGTGCCGAGGGCGATGTCCGCGCCGGCCTCGGCGAGGGCGACCGCGATGGCCCGATCCGCCTCGCTCCCGCGGCAGACCATCGCAACCACTTTCCCGGTGAGCGGCTCCATCAGTTCACCGCCGCGAGGATCATCGGCACGACAAGCCCGGCGATAACGAGGATGGCAATACCAACGCCAATCGCGTTCCAGTTCCGCGTCTTCATTCGCCCCGAGTAGTACTCCTGCTCCCACGACCCATCCATCAGGTCGAGGTCACGCTCATCCGGCCCGGGCGCATCGTTCCGGTAGTCATCCTGCTCCTCAGGGTCACCGGCGACGGTGATTGGCATAGACCAATGTTAGCGCACGACCTTCACACGCTCGCTGTCGTCATCCCGGTCGAACAGGTCCCATTCGAGGCCGCGCGGAAACGAGAACCCCCCGAAGCCGATGGACGACGCGGCAAGGATGAAGGCGAACACGCACAGCCACGCGAACCCTGCGCCGAGGATCAGCACCAGTACACCGGCGATGGCCCACCAGAATGTGGCGAGCGCCCCGCGAATGGTGGCGTTGTGGTTGTTCGCGACGGCGCCCGCAGTGACGAAGGCGAAGACGCACATCCAGGCGGCATCACTCCCGTGGACGAGGACGGCGAGCCCGGTGGCCAGCCACGCCGTGGCGATGCCGGCGCCGAGCAGCCAGGCATCGCGGCGCATCGTGCTGTAGACAACCGCCGCCGTGGTCAGGAAGGCGAAGATCGACACCCAGGCGGCCTCGCTCGTGGCGCCCGCCGCGAACGCCACCCCCAACCATGTCCCGGCGATCGCAACAAGCCGGGACATCCCCAGCCTGCGCCACGCCGAAGCGCCAACGGCGGCCGTCGCAAGGAAGGCAAAGATGAGGATCCACCAGCCGTCAGGTTCGA
>JBDHWA010000282.1:0-3375 GCA_039809945.1 Dehalococcoidia bacterium
GTCATCGAGATGCGCGCGCCGAAGATGAGGCGCGAGAACGTATCCCGGCCGGTCGCGTCGGTGCCGAGCCAGTGTTCGCCCGAGGGCCCTTCGAGCCGGTGCCGAAGGCTCTGCTTCTCCGGCGCGTAGGGCGCGATCTGGTCGGCGAAAATGGCGGCCAGCACCATCATGAGCACGATAAGCAGGCCGAACGTGCCCAGCGGTTGCCGCCGGACGAATCGCACTCCTGCGGCGGCCAGCCGAATCGCGAACCTGCGGTCCGAAGCGGACGCCCTGGTGGGAAGATCGAGGATCTCGGTGCGTGCGGCTGCCATGGTTAGAGCCGTATCCGCGGGTCGATGATCGTGTACGAAATGTCGACGGCCAGGTTCGAAAGCACGATGAGCACCGAGAAGATGAACACTGTCGCCATGATCACCGGGTAGTCCAGGTTCCCGACCGACGAGACCAGGTACTGGCCCATCCCCGGCAGCGAAAAGATAGATTCGAAGATGGCCGTGCCCGCGATGAGCCCTGGAAGGCTCAGGCCGATGACCGTGACAACCGGCAAGATGGCGTTGCGCACGGCATGCGAGATGACCACGGCGCGGCTGGAGAGGCCTTTCGCGTGGGCCGTGCGGATGTAGTCCTGGCGCATCACCTCGAGCATCTGCGTGCGCACCAGGCGGATTAGCGACCCGCTTGGCGTGAGGCCGATGAGCAACGCAGGCAGCGCCATGATCTTCAGGTGAGTCATCGGGTCGTCATGGAGGTACTCGAACCGTAACGGCGGCGCCCAGTTAAACCAGACCGACCCGAAGGTGATGATCATGATCGCGAGCCAGAAACCGGGGATCGAATCGACAAGGATGGCCGACGTTCGCAGGAAGTAGTCTGGCCAGCGGTTCTGGGCCACGGCCGCGGCAATCCCCAGCGGCACCGAGAAGATAACGCTGGAAATCAGCCCGACGAGGCCGAGTTCGACCGATACCGGCAGCCGGTCCTGGATCTCCTTCGAGACCGGCCGACCGTTGAAGAGCGACTCGCCCAGGTCACCCCGGAGGATGGACCCGACCCAGCGGAGGTACTGGGGCACCAGCGCATCGCTCAGGCCGTAGTCGTCCTTCAGTTCTTGGACCAGTTCCGGGTCGGTACCGCCGTACTCGGCCGCGATGATATCGACCGCGTCGCCGTAGACGAGCGGCACGATGACCCGGAGCAGGGTGAAAACAATGATCGAGACCAGCACAAGGGTGAGCCCGGCAAGCAGGAGCCGTTGGGTCACGTAGCGTCCCATGTCCACTCCTCCGTTAGGGGTTAGCCGGTGTACTTGCTCTTATCGAACCAGAGCTTCGTCTCCGTGGTGTCACGCCCGGATTCGGCGTCCCACGCGCGGAACACGCCCGCGTTCCCGATCCACGGCCAGAACAGGCTGAAGGCCGGCGACTGGCCCGGGTAGGGGATGAGGATCATCTTCGTGGCGGCGTACTTCTGCCAGTCCTTGATCAACTGCGCGCGCTTGGCGGGGTCGAGTTCCTTGCGCTGCGCTTCGATCATGGAATCCGATTTCGCGTCTATCTCGGTGCCCTGGTACGTCGACTTCTGGCGAGCGCCCTTGGAGTGGTAGTACGAGAAGAGGAACTGGTCGACTTCGGGGTAGGCGGTGCTCGCGCCGACGGCGATGCCGGTGAAGTCGCCCTTCGCGAAGTAGTACTTCGGAAGGTAGTCCGTCTGGTAGTCGGGGTTGACCTGCTTCAGCTTGAAGAGTCCGCTCTCTTCGAGCATGCCCTTAATGACCTCGGCGTGCTTCGGGAAGGTGGTGCCGTACTGGCCGGTGGCAATCCATGCGATTTCCGATTCGATTGGGCTGGTGTGGCCAGCAGCCTCAAGGAGCTTTTTCGCTTCGGCCACGTTCTTTGTGAAGTTGATCTTTCCTTCGCCCATCTCCGCGCTCTTTGGATCGAGCCAGAGGCCCTCCCAGCCGGCCGAGATGTGGCTGTGGTAGCGCACATCCGTCGGGTAGCCCGCCGTTCGGAACTCCGAGACGTTGTAGAAGGTGTCGATCCAGAGGTCGCGGTCGATAAGCATCGAAGCCGCCCGCCGCACGCGGTCATCAGCGAACGGCGTACCGGGCTTGAGGCCGAAATAGGTCATCCAGCAGGTGCGGCCGTGGGCGGCCTGGTCGATCGCGAGTTCTGGCAAGTCTTTCTTGAGCTCGATGATCTCTTCCTGGCGGACGGCGAAGCTCCACACCTTCTTCGCCCGGAACTGGGCGAGCCCAGCCGCATACTCCGGGATAATCGGGATATCGAACCCGTTGAGCAGGACGTTGCTCGCATCCCAGTAGTCCGGGTTCTTGCGGTACTGGAAGGTGACGTTGCGCTGGTAGTTGCTCAGGATCCACGGGCCGCCGCTGCGTACTTCGTTGCGCGGGTCATAGCCGCCGGACTCCGATTCGCGCGGCATCACCTGGAGGTAGCGCGAATAGGCCATTGCGCTCAGGAACGGGGCGTACGGGTACTGCAGCTTCACTTCGACGGTGTTCTTGTCGATCGCCGTCATGGACTCAACCGGGCCGTTCGGGTTGTCGGCGAGCTTTGCGAGGTCCTTGCGCGAGGTGTTCTTGGCGGCGAACTTCGTCCACGAGAAGACGACATCTTCGGCGTCAATGGGGCGCTTGTTCAGCGGCGCCGCGTTTTCCCACACCGCGTTCGGGCGCAGCTTGAAGATGACCTTCGTCGGCTCCGGCTGCTGCCAGCTTTCGGCAAGGTAGCCCTGCACATCGCCCTTGGCCGGGACCTTGTAGCCGGGCTTGTACGACAGGAGGCGCGGGTAGTACCAGGAGCCGGCGGAGTTCGCGGTGAACGATGGCGAGGCCAACGGGTCGAGGTTCGTGACGTCGGCGGTCGTATACGCCTGGTAGATCTCGCCCTTGGTTGCCTTCGCCGTCGTGTCTTCGCGCGGCCAGAGGATGCTCTGCGCCTGCTGCTGCTTCGTTGGATCCGCTGTAGGAACACTCTCGAGGTCGACCGGCTCTTCGTCGGCGTCATCGCCTCCCCCGCAACCCACGAGTCCGAGGCTCGTGATGCCAATCCCGGCAGCTGCACCGCCAGTGAGCATTCGCCTTCGCGAGAAGCTGTTCTCCCAGAACCTGTCTTTTGCCATCGTTCGATCCTTTCTTGTCGGCGCGGCAGGCTCGCCTCTTGGGCCGGGATTGTACATGCGCGCACAAAATCCGCAATGGTTCGAACTATAGGTTCAATAGAAGTTACGATGGTCTTCGAGGGATTCTGGCGTCCCCTGTCTATTGCTCCCAGTGCGGCCCCGCGCCCCGAAGTCTCTATACTTCCCGGCACGCATATCGCTTTCGGGGGCTTTCCATGGAGTTTAAGAACC
>JBDHWA010000283.1:0-3360 GCA_039809945.1 Dehalococcoidia bacterium
GGGAACCGTCAGTTCTCGCCCCACGTCCGCTGCGCCCGCTCGATGGCGTTTTTCAGCGCCTCTTCCGGAGTGTTGCCGGCAGAGGTCGCCAGCAGCCGGGTCCGGGACCGCACCACGGCGGTCCAGACGTCTCCTCAGTTGTTGAGGGAGGCCTCGGCCACGCAGGGCTCGCCTCCGATTTCGATCTCTCGTGATTCAGTCGGGATAGGCACGGTTACTCCTCCTCATCCTTGGCGTCATCGATTCCCAGCGGGATGGTCTCGTTCAGCACCTGTTCGTCGCGGTGGCCGTTTCCGTTGGTCGAAGGCGTGGCTTCGTCCTCGTCTTCGGCGTCATCCACGTCGACTTCGACCTCCTCGCCAGCGTCGTTGATCACCGTGCGGCGCCGGTCGGACATCCGGAAGGCGGCGATGCTTGCCACCTGGTCGCCTTCGTTCACCTTCATGACGGTGACGCCCTGGGTGTTCCGGCCGATGAGGCTGATATCGTCGAGTTTCCGAACGCGCTGGACGATGCCGTCCTTCGTCACCAGCATCAGTTCGAGTCCCCTACTGACGATGCGGCAGGCCGCGACGTTGCCGGTGCGCTCGGTGATGTTGAGGGTCTTCACGCCCTGACCGCCGCGGCCCTGCACGGGGTACTCGGAGATGCGCGTGCGCTTGCCGAAGCCCTTCTCCGAGATGATCAGCAGGTCCTCGCCGTCGTCCAGGCTTTCGACGCCGACGACATAGCCGCCCTTGGGCAGCTTCACGCCGCGGACGCCGCCGCTTGTCCGGCTGGCGGTGCGCAGGTCATCGATCTTGAAGCGGATCGCCTGGCCTTCGCTGGTCACGAGGATGACGTGCGTCTCATTCGTCGCCATGCGAGCGGCGATGAGCTGGTCGGTGGGTTCGAGGTCCATGGCGATCTTGCCGTTGCGGCGAACCTCCTCGAACTCCTTGAGCAGCGTCTTCTTGATCTCGCCCTCAGCGGTCGCGAGGAGGATGAAGTCGCGCTCGTAATCCTTAATAACAAGGATGGCCGTGACGCGCTCGCCGTTTTCTACTTCGATGAGGTTGACGATCGGGAGGCCCTTCGCCTGCTTCTTCGTATCGGGCACGTCGTAAGCGCGGAGGTGGTAGACCTTCCCCTTATCGGTGAAGAAGAGCAGGTTGTCGTGCGTATCGCAGACGACGAGCTTCATGATCGCGTCTTCTTCGCGGGTGGGGGCGCCCTTCGCCCCCTTGCCGCCACGGCGCTGCTTCCGGAACTCATCCAGCGGCATGCGCTTGATGTAGTTGCGGATGCTGAGCGTGATCACGCTGTCCTGGTGGGCGATCAGGTCCTCTTCGCGGAAGTCCTCGGGGTCGGCTTCGACGATCTCGGTGCGGCGGGCGTCGCCGTACTTCTTCTTCAGGTCCTGGATGTCGTCGCGGATGACGAAGTCGATCTTGCGCGGGTTCGCCAGCAGGTCTTCGAGTTCGGCAATCTTCTTGATGAGCTCTTCGTACTCGGAGAGCAGCGCCTGGCGTTCGAGGGCGGCGAGGCGGCGCAGCTGCATATCGAGGATGGCGCGCGCCTGAATCTCGCTGAACTCGAAGGGGTTCGTGCGCGTGAGCGACCGGGCTGCCGCGGGCGTGTTCGCCGGCAGCCGCTCGGCCAGCACGAGGCCCGTGCCCTGGAGCAGTTCGAGCGCGTTGTTGGCTGATTCGGATGCCCGGATCGTGACGATGACGAGGTCCAGCAGTTCGATCGCCTTGAGCAGGCCCTGTAGCACGTGCTCCCGTTCGCGCGCCTTCTCCAGCTGGTATTCGGTGCGGCGGCGGACCACTTCGCGGCGGTGATCGATGAACAGTTCGAGCGCGCGCTTGAGGCCGAGCCGCCGCGGAGCGCCGTCGACGATGGCCATCATGTTCATCGAGAAGCTGGAGCGCATGGCCGTGTGCTTGAACAGCAGGTTCTTCACCTGCGTGACCGAGCCTTCCTTCTTCAGCTCGATGACGATGCGCATACCGTTGCGGTCGCTCTCATCGCGCAGGTCGGCGATGCCGTCGATCTTCTTGTCGCGAACGAGTTCGGCGATCTTCTCGACGAGGAGCGCCTTGTTCACCTGGTAGGGCAGCTCGGTGACGATGATGGCCGTGCGCCCGCGGCTCGATTCTTCGATGCTGGTGCGGGCGTGCATGACGACGCGGCCGTGGCCTTCGCCGTAGGCCATGCGCACCTGCGCGCTGTCCTTGCCGACGAGGGCGATGCCGTGTGTCGGGAAGTCCGGGCCCTTGACCACCTGGAGGAGGTCATCGAGGGTCGATTCGGGCTTATCGATAAGGAGAGCGATTGCGTCGGCCAGTTCGTTGAAGTTGTGCGGCGGGATGTTCGTCGCCATGCCGACCGCGATGCCGCTCGACCCGTTGAGCAGCAGGTTCGGCACGCGCGCCGGGAGGATGCTCGGCTGCTCGTGGCGGCCGTCGTAGTTCGGTTCGAAATCGACCGTGTTCTGGTCGATATCGGCGAGCATTTCCTCGGCGATCTGGGCCATGCGCGCTTCGGTGTAGCGCATGGCCGCCGGCGGGTCGCCATCGACGGAGCCGAAGTTGCCCTGGCCATCGACGAGCGGGTAGCGCAGGGAGAAGTCCTGGGCCATGCGCACGAGGGTGTCGTAGACCGCCTGGTCGCCGTGGGGATGGTACTTGCCCATCACATCGCCGACGGTGGCGGCGGACTTGCGATAGGCGGTGCCGGCCCGCGCGCCGCCTTCGAACATGCCCCAGAGGATGCGGCGCTGCACCGGCTTCAGGCCGTCGCGCACTTCCGGAAGCGCCCGGGCGACGATGACGCTCATGGCGTAATCGAGGTAGCTGGTGCGCATCTCGTTTTCGATCTGGACGGGGCGGATGTTCGAGGTGGGCTCGATGCTCAAAGGGCTTCTCCGAATCTGGGAGCGAGGCCAGAAGGGCCGAAATCGCTAGTCAAAGTATACCGTTTTCGGACTGCAAAGTCGAAAGGCAATGACGCCATGGTTCCAATGCGCATCGTGATGTGGTATACCGTGTACTGGCCGCCGTGGAGCATGACGGACGGAGGATGAGCGATGTACCAGGAACTCAGCCCACAGGAGCGGCGGGTGGTGGCCGCCGGAAGGATGGGCCTATGAGCCAGCATCGAAACCCCCTCCCAGGCGCCCCTGTCCATAGATTGCCGGCCGGCGGTCGTGCCGCCCTCGTCGCCGCCGCCATTCTCGGGGTCTGCCTTCTCGGCATCGCCGGCTTCTTCGCTCTCTCTTCCGTCCGCGGGGAGGGTTCCTCTGCCGGGCCCGTCATTTCGCAGGCCACCGTGCCCACCGATGACCCGGCACGGACCGTCGAGCAACTCGGCCAACAG
>JBDHWA010000284.1:0-3340 GCA_039809945.1 Dehalococcoidia bacterium
TCCAGAAGCTCGAACACCCGAATGTGGCCACCTACGTCGGGAGCGGCAAGGTCGACGAAATCGTCGAGGAGCGAAAGCGGCTCGACGCGAACGTGGTCATCTTCGATGACGAGTTGTCGCCGTCGCAGCAGCGGAACCTGGAGAAGGCGCTCGGTGTGAAGGTCATCGACCGGACGGCGCTCATTCTCGACATCTTCGCGACGCGCGCACAGACGCGTGAAGGCCGTCTGCAGGTCGAGTTGGCCCAGATGCAATACCTGCTGCCCCGCCTGGCGGGCCAATGGGCGCACCTCGAACGGATGGAAGGCGCCATTGGCACCCGCGGCCCGGGTGAAACCCAGATCGAAACTGACCGGCGCCTGATTAACAGCCGGATCGCGAAGCTGCGCCGGGACCTCCGCGAGGTGAGCCAGCAGCGGGAGTTGTACCGGCGGCGGCGCGCCCGGAACAACGTCCCCGTGGTCGCCCTGGTCGGGTATACGAATGCCGGCAAATCGACGCTCATGCGCGCCCTCAGCGGGGCTGACGTGCTGGCAGAGGACAAGCTGTTCGCCACGCTCGACCCGGTCACGCGGAGACTAGGGCTGCCGTCCGGTGAGGTCGTGCTCCTGACCGACACGGTCGGCTTCATCCAGAAGCTCCCGACGCAGCTTGTCGCTGCGTTCCGCGCCACCCTGGAGGAACTCTCCGAGGCCGACCTGCTGCTGCATGTGGTGGACATCTCCCACCCGAATGCCTTCGAACAGACGCAGACGGTGGAGTCGACGCTGCGGGAACTGGGAGTCGACGGGAAGCCGGTGCTGCTCGCCCTCAACAAGGTCGACCGCCTGCGCGATGAAGATGGGAACGTTGCCGAGGATTTCGATCATGCGAAGGCGATCATCCTTGGCGCGGGCGCTCCGCCGCCGAACGTCGCGCTCATTTCCGCGGCCCAGAGGTGGGGGTTGGACGCACTGCGCCGGCGCATCGAGGGCGCACTCGACGGCGACCTGGAAGAAGACTCGGGCGAACTCGCTGCACTCGTCGGCCGCGCCGTTTGAACCCCGGCCGGGGAACCGGTAGAACACCCCCATGACAGCAGACAGCCCGCCCATCCCATTCGAGCACGCGGATGGGCCGCTCACCGGTTACCGCGTGCTCGACCTTGCCGACGAGAAGGGCCAGCTCTGCACGCGGTTGCTCGCCGAACTCGGCGCCGACGTCATCAAGATCGAACCCCCGCGAGATGGGGACCCGACACGCCAGAACGGCCCGTTCTTCCGGGGCGAGGCCGAACCTGACCGCAGCATCTACTGGTGGGTCATGAATGCCGGGAAGCGCTCGATCACGCTCCAGCTGAAGCTCGAAGCCGGGCGCGAGATCCTTCGCAAGCTCATCGCGATGTCCGACATCGTCGTCGAGACGTGCGTGCCCGGCGAAAGCGCGAGCCTCGGTCTCGATTACGCGAGCGTGAGCGCCGCCAACCCGGGGGCCATCCTCGTCAGCGTGACGAACTTCGGCCAGGCCGGGCCGTATGCGAAGTGGGCTGCGACCGACATTGTGGGTTCGGCCATGGGCGGCCAGATGCACGTGAGCGGAGACCCGGAACGAGGGCCTCTGCGCAGCACCGCACCGCAGGCGTTCGCGCAGGCGAACGTACAGGCGGCGGTAGGGGCGATGACGGCGCTGTACGCACGCGCGGTGAACGATGGGGTCGGCCAGCATGTCGACGTCTCGATGCAAGAGGCGATGATGGTCACGATGGACCACGCGGGGCCGACCTGGGATATCCGCCGGGTGAACACCGTCGGCCCCGGCGAGCGGCGTCAGAACGCCGGCATCGTGGCAGGTCGGTACCTGTTCGAGACCGCGGATGGCTGGCTCACAGCGCTCCAGGTTGGTGGCCTCGTCGGGCCCAAGGCAGACCCAATCATCGACTGGCTGGCAGAAACCGGTGAGGCGCAAGGCCTCGACAGCCCGGAGTGGCGCGCGCGACTCGTCGCAGGCGGCCCATTTCCGCCGCAGGACCGGGAGAAAATCGAAGCGACGATGCAGGCGTTCTGCCGGACCAGGAAGAAGGAAGCGTTGGTTGCCGAGGCGCAGCGGCGGGGAGCTGGTTGGGCGCCCGTGTTCAGCCCGCGTGAGATTGTGGACAGCAAGCAACTGGCAGCCCGAGAGTACTGGGTGCGGGTTCACCACGAAGACCTTGGCGAGTCGTTCATCTACCCCGGCGCGCCGTTCAAGTTGAGCGAGACACCGTGGAAGCAGCGTGGCCGGGCTCCTCACCTTGGCGAACATAACGAACAGGTCTTCGGGCTGCTCGGTATCGATACGGCCGAGCAGCGGCGCCTGAAGATGAAGATGGTGATTTGATGGCAGGAACGCTAAAGAAGCCGTTCGAAGGACTCCGGGTTGCGGACTTCGCCTGGGTGGGTGTTGGCCCGCTTGTCTCGAAGTACCTGGCCGACCACGGCGCCGAAGTGATTCGCATCGAGTCTTCGACCTATCCTGAGGCCCTGCGCCGCGTGCCTCCGTTCGTGAACGATACGCCGCACGTCGACGGTTCCGGGTACTACGCGAACTTCAACAGTTCGAAGCTCGGCGCTTCGGTGAACCTGAAGCACCCGCGCGGCCCGGAGCTCGCGAAGCGCATCGTCGCCAAGTGCGACATCGTGACCGAGTCGTTCACGCCGGGAACGATGGCGAAGTTCGGGCTGGACTACGAGATCCTCAAGGCTGGCAGGGAAGATCTGCTGATGATCTCGATGCCGCTGTACGGCCAGACGGGCCCCTGGGCGAGCTACATGGGCTATGGGCACGTGTTGCAGGCGGCAGCCGGGTTCAATCATCTCACCGGCTGGGAGGAAGGCCCCCCAATCGGCACCGGCGTGGCGTACACGGACTTCCTCGTGCCGCATATCGCAGCTACGGCGTTGATTGCCGCGCTCGACTACCGGCGGCGCACCGGCAAAGGCCAGTACATCGATTTCAGCCAGCTTGAAGCAGGCGTTCACGGCCTCTGGACCGCAATCGTCGATTGGACAGCGAACGGTCACGAGCAGACTCGGCTCGGCAATCACGATCCGGAGGCCGCTCCACATAACGCCTACCGCTGCAAGGATGGCAAGTGGGTTGTGGTGGCATGCGCGACGGAGAAGCACTGGGAGGGCCTCAAGGCCGCGCTCGGCCGTCCGGAATGGTGCGACATGGACCGCATGCGGCGGCGCTGGCAGCGGCTCAACGAGCAGAAGGAAATCGACCGGCACCTCGGGTTCTGGTTTGCGGACTTCACCCGGGAGGAGGCAGAAGACGAGTTCCAGACCGAGGAGGGTTTCGACGGGCCGCCCATCCGGAAGTTCAC
>JBDHWA010000285.1:0-3319 GCA_039809945.1 Dehalococcoidia bacterium
GGTGTGCTCTGGGGGCGCGACGGCCTCCTCCAGCAGATGGGCCCGTTCCTCGGCGGCGGCGACATGATCGCGACTGTTCGCGAGGAAGGCTCGACCTGGGCGGACGTACCCCACAAGTTCGAAGCCGGCACGCCAAACATCGCCGACGTTATCGCTTTCGGCGCGGCCATCGACTACCTCGAATCACTCACGATGCCGGCCGTCCGCGAACACGAAATCGCACTGACCGGCCTCGCAATGGACCGCCTCGAAGCTATCCCCGGCCTGACCATCCACGGTCCCCGGGATCCTCTCGCGCGTGGAGGTGTGGTCAGCTTCGAAGTCGACCGGGTGCATCCCCACGACATGGCCACGATCGCCGACTCTCATGGCGTCGCCATCCGTGCTGGCCACCACTGCGCCCAGCTGTTGATGCGCCACCTCGGCGTTCCGGCGACGAGCCGCGCCAGCTTCAGTGTCTACAACGAGCCGAGCGAGATCGACGCCCTCGTCGAAGCAATCGAGCACGCGAAGCAGGTGTTCGCGTGAGCGCAGACCCGTTCGATGACCTCTACCGGGAGCTCATCCTCGAGCACTACAAGAACCCGCGGAACCACGGCCCTATTCCGGCCGCACCGATCCACGTCGAGGGCGTCAACCCTGTCTGCGGCGATGAAATCCACATCGACATGAACGTCGATGACGGCGTCATCAAGGACATTGGCTTCTGGGGCGCCGGCTGTTCGATCAGCCAGTCCAGCGCCTCGATGATGACCGACCGCCTGAAGGGCCGGCCGGCCAGCGAAGCGAAGGACGTCATGACCGAGGTCCGTGCCATGCTCATCGACGGAGCGCCGGCCGGAAATGACCTCGGCGACCTGGAAGCCCTCGAGGGAGTCGCCAAGCTCCCCGTCCGCGTGAAATGCGCGCTGCTCTGCTGGAACGTACTCGACCAAGGCCTCACGCAGGCCGCCACCACCGCCTGAGGAGGCACGCCATGACCGAAGCAACCACACAGACGCCGCCAACCCACGAGGAGCTCATGCACAAGCTCTGGGAAGTGATGGACCCGGAACTGAACATGAGCATCGTCGACCTCGGCCTCGTGTATGACGTCCAGTACGACAATGGAGACGTGCTGGTCACGATGACGCTGACGAGTCCCGGCTGCCCGCTCGGCCCGGTGATTCGCGGCGAAGCCTACGCCCGCCTTCGCGAACTCCCCGGCGTGAACGACGTCGACGTCCAGATCGTCTGGAACCCGCCGTGGGACCCCCGCACGATGGCGAGCGAAGACGTCCGCATGCAGCTCGGCATCTGGTAGGACGTTTCCCCATCGGACTCAGACGGGCAAGAACGGCAGGAAGAGCCGGCTGAGGATCATCGCCGCGCTGAGCCAGTCGGGAGGCCCGTCATCCGTGGCGTTCTCGTCGATTCGGCTTGCGGCGAGTCCCTGCGGCGGTTGGAGCTTGAATACCGCCGCTATCTCACCGGTATCGAACCAGACTCCCGTGCATGGAGCGCATTGGTCCAGGGTCACGCCCTCGCGATCGATGCGCTCCATTTGCGCCTGGCACCCGGGGCAGTTCAGGGGTGGAAGCGGTTTCCCGCACTTCGCGCACATGCCGTCCGGCTTCAGGTGGCCGAAACAATTGCGGCACCGCTTCGGCCCACGGGTCGCGAACAACGCGGGATGCTCTTCCATGGGGTCACTGACTCCCGCGGTGAGCGCGTCTCCCACGGCCCAGAACCCGTAACAGGTATTGCAGTACCGCAAGGGACTGTTCGTCTGCTGTTCGAACCGCTGAAGCACCGAAAGCGGTGGGTGCTCGTCACAGTAGGGGCAATGGAGGATCTTCGGCACTGCTTCCGGCCGAGGCGCGCTTGCTTTGAGCTCCGCAAACACCGTGTCCGCGTCCCGTTCCCACGAGCCGCCGGCCGCCCGGGCGCGCGCAGCCGCCAGCCACTCTTCGTCCGATATGCCCATAGCGGGATATACGGCAGGACACGCCGGGGCCGCCACTGCAGATTCCGCGGTAGACTTGGAGAACGATGTCCTGCGAAGAGGAAACCGCCGAACTGTTGCGCCGCGCGGGCCACAAGATGACCCCGCAGCGGTTGCTCATCGTCCGCGCATTGCGGCACTCGGGCGGGCACATCAACGCCGCCCAGATCGCCGAAATCGTCCGCGAGACCTACCCGTTCGTCGACGTCAGCACCGTCTACCGGACGCTCGATGTCCTCAAGCGCATGAAGCTCGCGACTTCCACCGACATGGGCGGTGGCGATGTGGTCTGGGAGTGGGCGCCGGATGAGCCGCACCACCACCTGATCTGCTCCGCTTGCGGCCACGTTGTGGAGATCGAACACCGGTACCTGGCGGGCCTCGAACGCAGCATCCAGGACGACTTCGGGTTCGTTCCCGACATGCACCATTTCGCCATTTTCGGCCTCTGCCGGGAATGCCACCTCGCCGAGAGCGCCGATGCCGACGCGTCGTGAGGTTGTCGCGGCACTGGCCGAAGCGGTCGGTCCCGCCAACGTTATGTGGCGTCCAGAAGACCTTGCCGTCTATGAGTTCGACGGCACAATCGAGCGCTCGACCCCCCATGCCGTAGCCCTCCCCGCGAACGCCGCCGAGACCGCAGCAGTCGTCCGCGCCTGCAACCGGCTGGGCGTGCCGGTGACGCCGCGGGGCGCGGGTACTGGCCTCAGCGGGGGCAGCGTGCCAGCCAGGCGGGGCGTCGTCATCTCCACGGCTCGCATGCGCTCCATCCTCGAAATCGACCCCGTCGACCGCATCGCCATCGTCGAGCCCGGCGTCCCGAACCTCGACCTTTCGAAAGCGGCGGCGCCCTACGGCCTCTTCTACGCCCCGGACCCCAGTTCGCAACAGGCCTGCACCATCGGCGGCAACGTTGCGGAGAATGCCGGTGGGCCGCATTGCCTCGCGCTCGGCGTCACTCAGAACCACGTGCTCGGCATCGAAGTCGTCACTGCGGCCGGCGAACTGACCTGGCTCGGCGGTCGCGTGCCCGACGCGCTCGGGTTCGACCTCCGTGGCGCGTTCATCGGCAGCGAAGGAACCCTCGGCATCGCCACGAAGGTCATCGTCCGGCTCGTCCCGTCCCCGGCGAGTGTCATCACGCTCCTCGCCGTGTTCGACTCGGTGCAGCAAGCGAGTGAGACCGTGTCGGCCATCATCTCCGCAGGCATGATCCCGGCCGCCATGGAGATGATGGACCGCCTCTGCCTCCAGGCTGCGGAGGCCGGCTTCCAGTGCGGCTATCCTCCCGACGCAGGCGCCGTCCTCCTCGTCGAACTCGACGGCCTCCCGGAC
>JBDHWA010000286.1:0-3278 GCA_039809945.1 Dehalococcoidia bacterium
CCGGACACCACGTTCGAAACAGCGGCGCCCGCGGGCCGGACATCGAAGAAGCCGACCACGTCATCAACATCAGGCCGCCGGATCTCCACCTCGACGCGCCACTTCCCTTCCAGCGTCATGAACGGGCCCTGCCCGTGGAACGCATTCCCAGAGCGCGAAAGAACGAGCGACGACGCCCCAATCGAAGGGTCGTCCTGGTAGCGGAAGGTCAACTTCACCCGGTCGGCATTCACCGGTGCACCGCCGACATCGGTCAGCCCGACGCTATACGTATTCAGACCTGTCCGGTTCGGATCGATCTTGAGGTCGATGTTCAGGTCCGCGAACGCAGATGTCTGGTCAAAGGTTCGCGCATCAGGCTGGATATCGATCGACTTCGAGGCTGTGGTCTGGGTGAGGAACGCAGCCGCGAGGAAGACGGCGAGGCCAAGCAGCACCTCACCGGATGCGAGCCTGACGAAGCGCGTGCGTGCTGCGTCGCTGGTTCGTTCGAGCAGGTGCTTGCCGAAGCGAGCGTTGTAAGCCGCCAGCGCCAGCAGCGGCAGCATGAGCGCTATCTTCACGACGAGCGTGGCGCCGTAGCGGGTTTCCCAGAGTTTCTGAGGGTGGTCGATCTCGACGAAGGCGCTCATCACACCCGTTGCGAGCAGCACGAACACCATCACAGACGCGAGCAGCGAGAACCGTGGCAAGAGATGCGCCCAGTCGTCTCCCTTCGCGCCGAGGCGTGCGCTGAGCGCGAGGCCCGTGACCGCGCCGATCCAGGCCAGCGCTGCCGCCCCATGGGCAATGTCGAGCGGCTTCGCCCATGCGTTGCCAGCCCCGGCGGCGGCGTGGCTCGTTGCCGTGTACGCCCAGAGGTAGAGCGCCACTGCCGCCAGCAATGCGCCAGAGGAACGCGCCCGCGCATCGCCCAGGAAACTGGCGCACACCGCGACCGACAGGACGAGGCCAGCGCGGGTGAGCCAGTACCCACCGCTGGGCGTGTTCAGGACCACCTCTCTCAACCCGACCCCGCTGTATGCCTCGTAGATCGTTGCGAGGTTGAGCATCGTCGCTACTGCCAGCACTGCGGCCCCCGCATAGACGGTCCTAGTCAGTCCCTTGCGAACCGAGGCAGGCGCCTCCCGCCAGATGAGCGTGACAACTGCTCCTGCGACCACCATCGCTAACCCGAGGAGCGAAAGTGCACGCACAGCCACGCCATCGGCCAGCGGCGCAGGATCCGGGTTCGAAGACAGCCCGGCGAGGCTATTCGACTGATCCGGCATCGAACCATCCGCACGAAGGACGGTGAACGGGAACGACCCGCTGATAGCGTGGCCGTCTATCTTGGAGGTGTTCGACCAGATGACGTTGTAGATGCCGGGCTTCAACGACTGCACACCGGCCGTCATCGAGTTCCCGGACACCGCCACCGGCTGGGTAGCCACCGGCGTTCCGTTCGCATCCAGCAACCGGATCGTGCTGGTTCGCGCGTCAATCGGCTCGGTGAAGGTCAGCGTGATCCGATCGGGCGCGCGCTGGAGGAACGCATTTGCCACCGGATCGGATGTTCGTAAGGCGGCATGCGCCAGTGCGGCGTTGGGCTGGAGAAGGACGGGAAGGAGTGTCCCGGCGAGAACTGCAAGGAACAGCCAGCGGCGCATCATGACTTTCGCTGGATGAGCAGGAATGTCCCGCCCGCGCCGAGGACGAACATCCCCACGCCGACGGCAACGACGAGAACCCAGGTCACCCCGGCGTTGTCTGCGCCCACGCCAATCGCGGACAGCGGTGCGTCCGCTTCAGTATCCGGGGTCGCCCCGCCGCCCAGGATGTCCTCCCGCAGCTGTTCTTTGCCGGGGCTCGGCGTGGCCTTTGGGTCGACCGTGAAACTCAGTTGGCCGTTGGCGGGGTCGCCGTCTTCGGCGCTCGAAGTCTTCCACTTCACCGTGTAAACCCCGGCGGGGAGCTGAGACGGCAGCGCGACCGAGAGGCGCTTCCGGTCGTTGTTGTCTACCACCGCAGCGACGGTCGTGACCTCCTTGCCCTGCGCATCGAAGACGTCGATATCGTTCAAACCCGCCTGGCGGCCCATCTCCTGGCTCATCTCGAGGACAACCTCGCCGGGAGCGCTGGTGAGGACCGCGCCGTCTCCCGGCTTTGCCGTCGCGGGTTCGGCATGCGCCCACGCGTTGGCCACGGTGAGGACAGCCAGGACGGCTGGCAGAAACGCTGCAGCGAGCCACTTCATTCCGTATCAGAGTCTAGCGTTGACCCGGCACCCGGCAACGAATCGAACGTTCAGGCAGTTAACCGAGTCCAGGCGAGCGAGGGGGTCAGTCCCCAGCCTTGCTGCCCGCCGCGACCGGATACGCCGCCTGGCAGAACCCGTGGTTGCAGTAGCCGTGCGGGTTCTGGTGCAGGTACTGCTGGTGGTACTCCTCGGCGTAGTAGAACGGTCCGGCAGGGACTATCAGGGTGGCTATCCTCCCGAACCCCGCGGCGCTCAACGCCTCCTGGTAACGCTCTCGGGAAGCGACTGCCACGGCCTTCTGCTCCTCGTCCTCGACCATGATGAGCGACCGGTACTGGGTGCCGATGTCGCCGCCCTGGCGCATCCACTGCGTCGGGTCGTGGTTCTCCCAGAACACTCTGAGCAGCGTCTCGAACGGGACCCTGGCCGGGTCGAAGATCACGACCGCAACCTCCGCGTGACCGGTGAGCCCCGAGCAAACCTCTTCGTACGTTGGGTTCGGCGTGTAACCCCCGGCATAACCAACGAATGTCGAGTGGACACCGGGAACCTTCCACATGAACTTCTCGGCGCCCCAGAAGCAACCCATCCCGAACGTCGCGCGACTCATACCTTCAGGCCAGGGGCCTTGCAGCGGCGTCCCGAGAACGAGGTGTTGCCCCCGAGTTGCGATCGGCATCGCACGGCCGGGAAGCGCCTGGGCCGGGGAGATCATCTCCGGTTGCTTTCGGAAGAACATGGCGAACCTCTGAAGGGCGGTGATTCGAGTGTACACATCGCGCCACGGTTCGTGTTCGCGCCATCCAGCGGTCGACAAGGGCGGTTGACTTCGCCACAATCCCCCGGTGCTCGCCCGAGTCCTCAGCTGTGCGGTGGTGGGTCTCGACGGCGAACTGGTCGACGTCGAGGTCGACATCACGCGCTCGCAGATGCCGGGCACCGTGGTGGTCGGCCTCCCGGATGCTGCGGTCCAGGAATCCCGCGAACGTGTGCGCAGCGCCGTTCGAAACAGCGGGCTGACGTGGCCGCCCAACAGCAA
>JBDHWA010000287.1:0-3271 GCA_039809945.1 Dehalococcoidia bacterium
CGAATGGCCGCCTAAATCCCCGCGCCCCGCCTCGCCGCCACCCCGCGCGCGTCCTCGTCCATCAACCGCGCCACCTTCTCGCCGAGGATCAGGCTGTAGTTCTGACCGCGGTCTTCCGGGTACACCTGCGTCGTGTTCGAAAGGTAGAGTCCCTCGATCCCGGTTCGCATTTCCGGGATCGACTTCGAGTAATAGGTCGTGATGACCGGCTGCCCGCCCGGGTCTTTGAAGAACCACTTTTCGCGCACCCACGACGGGTCGAACTGCGGGTTCAGCCGCTTGATGCCCGCAAGGTAGCTTCCGAACACCTGCTCCGCGTCCATCTCCAGCACCGGGTGCCCCGGCGCCACATAGTTCGACAGGTAGACGACATGGTTGCCGCCGTAACGCTCGGGCGGCATGAAGTTCGTGTGCTCGATGCACGCTACGAACGGCAGATCGTCGCCGATGGAGAGCCAGTAGTACGGCGTCAGCGGCCGGTCGAGCGAAAGCACCAGGCACGTCGCCCACTGGTAGCGCACCCGGTCGAGGATTGCGCGGTAGCTCTCCGGCAACGCCGGCGCGATGCGGCTCGCGATGATGTTCGGCACCGTCAGCAGCACCTGGTCGAAGCTGTACACCTCGCCGCCAGCGCGGATCCCGGTGACACGGCCGTCTTCGCAGGACACTTCCTCGACCGCCGTGTTCAGGCGAATCGAGACGCCCTGCTCTGTCAGCCGGTCAGCCAGCGCGGTGTAATAGCGCCGGAACGAACCTTCGAGGTACCCGAGCGATTCGTGCGCGCCGGAGCCCTTCCGGCTGGCGAAACGCAGGTACACCTTGTTCCACAGCCAGACCATGCCGACGTTCCCGGCCTGGTCCGCGAACTTCCCCTTGAGCAGCGGCCCCCAGAACGCGTTGAACGCCTTCTTGCCGACGGCCTTCTCCATCCACGCCTTCGCGGTGACGCCCTCGTATCGCTTGATGCCGTCTTTCTTGCGGCGCAGCCAGACCGCCGCGAGGCCAAGCCGCACCCGGCTCACGAAGGGGATAGCGGTGAACTTCAGCAGGTCCAGCGGGGTCACGAACGGGTACATCCGCCCACGGACGAAGTGCGCGTTCTTCGGTTCGATCCAGCGCAGGTAGGCGCCGAGGCCGAGCTCCTCGATGTAGCGGATGACCGTCGTGTCGTTCGTGAAAATGTGGTGGTAGAAGCATTCCAGCGGCTCGCCGCCGACCGGGAAGGTGACCACCTGGCCGCCGACTTCGTGCCTGCCCTCGAAGATCGTGACCTCGTGGCCAGCCTCGCGCAGCACCTTCGCCGCGGCGAGCCCGGCAACACCAGCGCCGACAATCCCTACCTTCATGGCGCCGCCACCTGTTCTTCGACTTCGGCGTTGGTAATTCGCCGGAAGGAGACCCCGAAGCTCCAGAGCAGGATCAGCCCGAGGATCGTCGTCGGCACGAGGATCACACCATGCGCGACGATCGAATAGGCGCTGGCCACGCTGTCCGAAACGCCCGCGCCGACGAGCACGAGCTTCGCCGCCCATTCGAACGGCCCGGTACCGCCGAAGAAGGTCGGGATGATGATCGCCAGATTCGCCGCAGACAGCAGCAGGCAATAGTGCGCGAACGACACGCCGAGGTCGAACCCCTGGCCGATGACCGCATACGCCCCGGCCTCGATCGTCCAGGCGGCCACGCTGAAGAGCGCGACAAGGCTCAGCGAGCGCGCGTCGTGTACCGAACGGAGACTTTCGACAAGCGAGTCGGCGATCTCCTCGGCCATCTGTTCGAAGCGGGCGGGCAGCACCCGAAGGAAGAAGTGGATGACGCGCTTCGCCCGCGCCTCATTCAGCGTCAGGACGTAGAAGCCGACGAGCGCGGCGATGAAGAAGATGGTGGACACCCAGGCGATGGCCTGCAGCTTGCTATCTTCGAAGCCGACGATGGAGCCCGCGACGAGCAGCATGAGGACGAGCGTGCAGCCGTCGAACAGGCGCTCGACCGCGATGGTGCCGAACGTCCCCATTTTCGAGACGCCCTCGCGGTCGCCGAGGACGTAGGCGCGCACGACTTCGCCCGCCCGCGCGGGGAGCAGGTTGTTCGCCATGTACCCGATGATGGCGTACGGGAAGAGCCGCTGCGGGCTCATGGGCGCGACTGGCCGCATCAGCACAGACCAGCGAACGCAGCGCGCGCTGATGGCGACGAACAGGACGGCCGTGCCGGGAATCAGCCAGGTGTAGTCCCCCTGCTGGAGGGCGTGGCCGAGATCGCGCGGGTGGGTCGCGCGCAGGAAGAGCGCGATGAACACGACGCTAATCGCGAAGCTGGCCCAAAACCTGACGGAACGTAACAAGAAGCCAGCCTCTCAGGGGATCGGGAACTGCCGCACGCGCGCCGTCCCGTTTTCAACCACCCAGAGCTTAGCATCGGGCGTTTGCACGATCCCATAAGGGCGAGCCAGCAGATCTTTCCCTGGATCTACCGTTACGAACGTCGCGCCGCTGGCGGAATAGACGCGTACCTGGTTCAGCGACGGCAGGCTCAGGGCCACGCGACCGTCGGTCAGCACCCGCAGGTATGGCTTGTCGTCCACCTGCTGGCCGCCCCATCCGTCAACGGCGAACTGCCCCTTGTAGGAACCGTCCGGGTTGAGGATTTCGACGCGGCGATTGTACATGTCCGCCACGTAAATCGAGCCATCCTTCGCGATGTCGATGCCGACCGGCTCGTCGAACTGGCCTTCGCCCTTGCCGCTCGAACCAACCGTCTTCACAAACTCGCCCTGCATGGTGAACACCTGGATCCGGTCGTTCCCCGTGTCGGTCACCCAGATGTGGCCCTCGCTGTCGATGGCGGCATCGCGCGGACCGAAGAGGTCGAACGGCCCGGGCTTCTTCGTCGTGTCCGGCGGCTGCCCGAAGGTCGCAATCGGCTTCAGGTCGCGGTCGAACACGCGGATGCGCCAGCCGAAGGTGTCGGCGACAACCACTTCGCCGCCGGGCGCCACCGCAAGCCCCCACGGCTGCGACTGCTCGGAGGCGTCGTTCGCCTTCACGCGGATGTCCACCGCGGCGATAAAGTTGCCCTGCGGGTCGAACTTCTGCAGCTTCTTCGTCCCGCTATCGATGACGTACAGGTTCCCGGCGGCATCGCGTTCGATGTCCACCGGCGAGAAGAACAACCCCGGCAGCGAACCCGCACCGCCGAAGAAGGCGTGCCCCGAATCGTCCGTGCCCGGCTTCGGCGGCTCGACGGGGCGCGCCAGCAGCTTGCCGCTCGC
>JBDHWA010000288.1:0-3269 GCA_039809945.1 Dehalococcoidia bacterium
GCTTCGCGGATGTTGCGGTCGAACTCGGGCCAGCGATCCCACGTGATCGATGTCTCGAACGTGTCGCTCACGAGGCCGGTGCCGGCCGTCATGTTGCGCGAATAGGGCGCGGTGATGAACGAGTTGCGCCACGCGCCGACCGCGCCTTCGCGGCCGACCTCTTCGTTGCGACCGTCCGAGATCTTGATGGCGCTGTCATCGATGCGGCCGCCCGCAGCACGGGCGATCTTCACCGCCTCGCGGATGAGCGCGTCCTGGGGTACGTCGGCTGATTCGAAGGCGATGATGAGAAGCGCTTCATCGCCCTTGAGGCCCGCCGCCGAGCCCGCTTCCACCGGGTCGAGCAGGCGGCAGTTGGCGGGCCAGAGCTTGGCCTGGACCACGTGGCGGGCCGCTTCGTAGCCTGCCTGCCAGCTATCGAACGTGAGCCCCGCGCTGGCCCGGAAGACCGGGCGCCCCTGGATACGCATCCACGCCTCCGTGATGATCCCGAGCGTCCCTTCGCTGCCGAGGATCATGCGGTCCGGGCTCGGGCCTGCACCGCTGCCCGGCAACCGCCGGGACTCCCAGACCCCCTTCGGCGTGACCATCCGGACCGACTCGACGAAGTCGTCGATGTGGGTGTGGTTGGTGGCGTAGTGGCCGCCGCTGCGGGTGGCGATCCAGCCGCCGAGGCTGGAGAACTCGAAGCTCTGCGGGAAGTGGCGCAGCGTGAACCCGTGCGGCCGAAGCTGGTCTTCGAGCGCAGGGCCAAGGACGCCTGCCTGGATGCGCGCCGCCCGCGAGGTCGCATCGATTTCGAGCACCTGGTCGAGCTTGCTGAGGTCGATGCTGACCGACGGACGGCCGCCTTCCGGCGGTTCGACCCCGGCGACAACCGACGACCCGCCGCCGTAGGGGATGGCCGTCAGGTTCGCTTCGCCGCACCATTCGAGCGTCGCCACAACCTCGGCTTCGGTACGCGGGTAGGCCACGACGTCCGGCGGGTTGTCGAACTGGCCGCGCACGGCCCGGATGACGTCGCGGAAGCTGCGCCCGTAGCTGTGCCAGGCGCGGTCGTACGTCTCGCTGGTGGTGAACTCGCGCAGGGAGGCCGGCGGCGTTGTCCTCGGCGCGCGCAGGGTCACGTCTTCGATGCGCGGGACCGGCGGCGCGGTCACTTCGCGCCCGAACCGCTTGGAAAGGCGGGCGGCGGTCTCCTGCCGTTGTTCGTTCGTCGGCTCGTCCTTTTCGAGGCCCCAGCCCCAGAAGCTGCGTCGTCCTGTCATCGCGATGTTCCTCCGCGCCCGGAAGCCTAGCAGAGTTTGGACTACGCTAGGGCGATGCTTCCGCGAAGCCTGCTGCGTTGCGCGTTCGCCCTTTCGCTGGCTGTCCTCGCTTCGGGTGCGCTGGCGAGCTGCAGCGGCGACGGAGCGACGGCGACGCCGACCCAGGGCCCGACGCCAACGCGCGGCCCGGCCACCGCCGATGACCGCGCCTACGCGCAGGCCGTGTGCAGCGCCTTCGGGCACTACCTTTCCGGCCTGGGGCAGGCTACCCAGCGCGACCCGCAACTGTTCGCCGACCAGGGGAAGTTGCTTGCGGCCGCCGCGCCCATCCTCAACACCCTCGAAAAGGACCTGAAAAAGGCCAATCCCCCGCGCGACGTGGCGAACTTCCACAAGGCCCTCGTGGGCAAGGTCAGCGTCATCGCGAAGAAGGCAAAGGACGGCCAGGTGGTTTCGAGCCAGGAGATGGCGAACCTCGGCAAGGGCGCGCCGCTCCCGCCCGAGACGGTGCGCGCCCGCCTCGCCGAGGCCGCCGAGGGTGTCCCCGAGTGCCAGCAGTCCGGCGGCATGGATGCGCTCTTCGGAGCGCCCGCGACTCCCTGAGCACGAGCCCGGTCACCGTTTTGCCACCCGAGGGGAAATGCGTCTTATCTGTCCCGTATGAACGGCGATGGTATCCTCAGCCAATCTGCCGTTTCGGGCGCCGTAAAGGGCCCGCTCCTACTTCCCACACTCAGGATCACAACCAGGATGTCCAATCGCCAGGCACGTCGAGAGCAAGCGCGCACAACCCGGACCACGCGCACAACCAGGCCCCAACCGAGCCAGCGCAAACCATCCGGCGGCGGCGGTTCCAGCATCTTCACCGGCGGGTTCATGCTCATTCTCGCGGGGTTCGCAGTGCTCGCGGTGATCGCCGTGGTGCTCGTGGTCATCTTTGGCGGCGGCTCATCTGGCAACTCTGACCTGGTCGCCTCGCTCGAAAAGCACAACACTGAGTTCCCCACCGAACTGGCGAAGGGGAACAAGGTGGGCAAAGACGATGCGCCCGTGAAGATCACCGCCTACGAAGACTTCCAGTGCCCGTTCTGCCTGAAGTACACCGCCACCCAGGAAGGCGAGGTCATCAACGAGCTCGTGAAGTCCGGCAAGGTCCAGCTCGAGTACCGCAACCTCCCGATCCTCGGCAACGAATCGGTGTCGGCAGCGATCGGCGCCCAGTGCGCGGCCGAGCAGGACAAGTTCTGGCAGTACCACAACATGCTCTTCCTCACGCAGGCGAAGGCTGGCCAGGCCACCGTCGAGAAGAACAACGTCGGCCGCTTTAGCGATGCCAACCTCAAACAGTTCGCCAGCGACCTCGGCCTCGACCGGACGAAGTTCGACAGTTGCTTCGATAACCGCACGCCGCTCGACAACATCCTCCAGCAGCAGCGCGAGGCGAACTCCTTCGGCATCACCGGGACACCCGGCTTCCTCGTCAACGGCCAACCCCTCGGCGCAGGCACGCCGAACTCGATCGACGACTGGAAGCAGATCGTGACGAACGTCGAAAACGCCCTCGCCACCCAGACGGCGCAGGCCGGGGCATCCCCGGCGGCCACCGGCAGCCCGGCCGCATCGCCTTCCGCAGCGGCCTCGCCGACGAAGGCCCCGTAGGTTCGCCCCGGGCATGGCCGATGAGAAGACCCGCTGGGATGGCTGGCTAAGCCCGAAGCAATGGATGCCCGTCGCGGGCATCCTCTCGGTGGCGGTCATCGCCCTCGCGGTGGCGCTCATCATGAACCTCGGCGGCGGCGACGACAGCGGCAAAACCACCACCGGCGGCAGCGCCCGCACACCCGTCCACGAGCACGCCGACTTCCTCGTAATGATCCGCGGCCAGCGGTTCGACTTCAGCAAGCCGGAGTTCCTTTCGACCGCGGAAGGCAAGGAACTCTCGCCCTACGTCCACATCCACGAGCCGCGTTACACCGTCGTCCACGTCCACGCCTCGCTCAC
>JBDHWA010000289.1:0-3237 GCA_039809945.1 Dehalococcoidia bacterium
GGATGGCTGTTCCCGAGCGGCCGTGTGACCGTGCCCGCGTAGGTGTAGCGGTAGACCGCGGCCTCGCAGAGCGCCGTAATCGCATCGACCATACAGACATCGAGGAACTGGCCCTGGCCGGTGAGTTTGGCGTGCAGCAACGCGCTGACGATGCCGAGCGCTGCCACGGTTCCGGGGTAGAGGTCGCCAACGCTCGCGCCGACCTTCAGCACCTGGCCGTCTTCGCTGCCGGTCATGCTCACGATGCCGCCCATCGCCTGCGCCACCACGTCGTACGAGGGCCACTCCGCGAACGGGCTCGCGCCTGTTCGCGGGTCGCCGAATCCGCGGATGGCTGCGTAGACGAGCGCCGGGTTCCGTGCGGCCAGGGTTTCGTAGCCGAACCCCAGCTTCTCCATCACGCCGACCCGGAAGTTCTCCACCACGCAGTCCGCGCCGTCGATGAGGTCGTGGATGCGCGGCCGCTCGGCCGGGTCTTTCAGGTCGACCATGATGCCGCGCTTATTCCGGTTGATGCTGGCGAAGTAGCCGCCGAAGGCCCGCTCGTCGTCGTCCTCGGGGTACGGCTCAGAGAACCGGCTGAAGTCGCCTTCCGGCGGTTCGATCTTGATGACGTCGGCCCCGAGGTCGGCGAGCAGCATCGTGCAGAACGGCCCGGCCAGCGCGCGCGTGAAGTCAATGATCCGGATGCCGCTGAGGGGACCGGTTGGCCCTGCCGCCATGGCAGCGGCGTGTTCGTGGGCCCGCCGGTAGTCCGCGCCTTCCGTCACCGGTCGCCCCAGTGCGAACGGCGCTTGAGCAGCACGGTCCGTTCGCCTTCGAACACGACCTTTCCGTCCTGGTTCAGCCCGCGGTGGGCGAATCGCACCACGCCGGCGTCGGGGCGGTCGCTGTCGCGCGTTTCCAGCACCTCGCTGAAGGCGTAGAGCGTATCGCCGTGGTGCACCGGGACGCGGAAGCGGATGCCGGTCATCCCGATTTCGGCGAGGGCCTGCTCGCCGGTGTCCTGCATCGCGAGGCCGACGACCATCGCCGCGGTCACGCCCCCGAAGACGATGCGCTGGCCCATCGGGCCCTTCGCCATCTGGTCCTCGTTGAAGTGCCCCTGCGCGGTGTTCATCACCATGTTTGTGATGAGCACGCCGTCCATCTCGGTGACGGTCTTGCCGCGCGCATGCTCGTACTTCGCGCCCACCACGAAGTCTTCGAAGTAGTTGTCCCCGCCGGTGAGCGACGAGATCGGGCCGGGCATGCGCGCCTCCTCGGGTTCCGGGCGATTCTAACAACTTCGCCCGCCGCTGGCCGCCGCGCGATGAGCCGCCGAGCCGCGACTGCAGCGGCCGCGTTCTGTACCGTGAACGCATGCTCAATCTCCCGTGGGACCTCTGGCTCACCCCGCTCCCGCTGCCGGAAGGCGTCGCCCTCGAGCGGGACTACGACGCCCGCACCAGCGAGCTCCGGATGACCCTCGTCAACCGTTCCGAGGCCACCGTCATCCCGGGCCGTGCCGGTGTCGAAGCGGCCCTCGAAGGGCCCGCAGCCGGCAACTGGGCATGGCTCCACGGCCGCTATATGCAGATGGACGCCATCGTCCGCAACTTCGGCGAAGAAGCCGCCGAGGGCTACGACGGCCGCTACCGTCGCGACCACGACGAGACCGTTCGCTACATCTCGCGCGATGTCGTCCTGCTGTCGAACGCGGGCCAGCAGCAGGTGCTGCTCGCCGGCAGCCTGAACATGACCCGCTTCTTCTTCGACGCCGAGATCGAACTCGACGCTGAGGAGACCCGGCTTACGAAGCTGACACTCGGCTTCGACCTCGAAGCGACGGCGCTGGCGCCGGGCGAACGGCTCGAACTCCCGCCCGTGCTGCTGGCCGCCGGGGGCGATGCCCGGGCGCTCATCGAGCAGTACGCCGATGAGGCTGGCGCACGGATGAACGCGCGGGTGCCGGACCACGTCCCGACCGGCTGGTGCAGCTGGTACTACTTCTATAACAAAGTGAGCGAAGCGGACGTTGTTGCGAACCTCGAAGCGATGGTCAGCGACCGGCACCCCGCCGAGTACGTCCAGATCGACGACGGCTACCAGTCCCACACCGGCGACTGGCTCACCCCCAACGAGAAGTTCCCGTCCGGGATGAAAGCGCTCGCCGAACGCATCCGGAGCGCCGGGTACCGGCCGGGCCTCTGGCTCGCACCGTTCATCCTCAACGAAGACTCGGCCGCGCTGCGCGAGCACCCCGGGATGACCCTCAAGACCACGGCTGGCGAGCCCGTGTTCGTCCAGACCTGGCTTGGCCGCTGCGCCGTCCTCGACCTCACGAACCCTGAGACCGAAGCCTGGCTGCGCAACGTCGTCCGCACCGTCGTGAAGGAGTGGGGCTATGAGTACCTCAAGCTCGACGCCTGCGCTTTCGCTGCCATCCGCTCGACCGGGGTGAATTACCACGTCCCCGGGACGACTGGCCCGGCCAACCTCCGCCGTGGGTTCGAAATCATCCGCGAAGAGGCCGGCGACGACACGTTCATCCTCGGTTGCACCTGCCACTTTGGGCCGGTCATCGGCCTCGTCGATGCGATGCGTGTGGGGCCGGATGTGAAGGAGCTGTGGACTGATGGCCCGAACCCGTCGGTTCGCCACGCCATGCGCCTCACCCTCCAGCGCAACTGGATGCACATGCGCTGGTGGGCGAACGACCCCGACTGCCTCATCGTCCGTTCGACCGATACCGCGTTGAACGAAGCCGAAACGCGCTTCCTCGCGACGGGCATTGCCCTCAGCGGGGGTATGGTGGTTGCCAGCGATGACCTCCCGAAGCTCACGCCGGAACGCCGTCAGATGGCGCTCGCCCTCTTCCCTCCGCCCGGCGTAGCAGCGGTTCCGCTCGATCCGTCAGAAGGGCCGGTTCCCCACGCGTGGCGGGCAGCGCTTGGTGACGGCCGCTCACTCGTCGGCGTCCTCAACTGGAGCGACGATTCGCGCTGGCTCCCCTGGGGCGAACTGCTCCAGCCCGGTGAGCTGGCCTTCGACACGTGGAATGCACGCATGCTGCCGATGGGTGACGTCTTCCTGCGCCCGCACGAAGGCGCGCTCTGGCAGGTGACCGCGCCCGGCAAGGGCCCCCGCGTGGTCGGTGATTCGGCCAGCCTGGTGCGCGAGGACCTGTTCGAACGGCAGGTCTCCGGCCGCGTGCAGGTCCGAAACGACGGCACGGCCGCGCGAAAGGTCGCCATC
>JBDHWA010000290.1:0-3229 GCA_039809945.1 Dehalococcoidia bacterium
ATTCCTACGCGAGCGCTGCCTACGCCTCGCTTGCCCCGGCGGCGTTCCAGGCATGGCGCGAACTCGAAGCGCGCTCCGGGCAACGGCTCCTCACCATGACCGGCGGCCTCGACCTCGGCCAGGCGGACGACCCGGCCATGATCGCCTGCCGTGACGCCCTCACCGAGGCCGGCATCGGGTTCGTCTGGCTCGAAGGCGATGCCGCCCGCGAAGCCTACCCGCAGTTCAACCACCGTGATGGCGGCGCGGTCCTCTGGCAGAGCGGCGCGGGCATCCTGAACGCGAACCGTTGCGTGAAAGCAATGGTGGCCGATGCCCGCAGCCACGGCGCGGACGTCCGCGAGCACACGCGCGTCCTCGCCATCGAACCCGGCCCGGAAGTGACTATCCGGTTCGCTTCGAGCGCAGGCGAAGGCGCCGTCACCGCGGCCGCCTGCGCGGTCGCCGCCGGGTCGTGGGCCGGCCGCTTCTTCAACGAACTGGGCGTCTCCACCCCGCTAACGGTCACCCACCAGCAGGTGGTTTACTACCCGATCGTCGAACCTGGTCCGTGGCGGGTTGGCCGCTGCCCGGTGTACATCGCGCACGGGCACGGCGGGTTCTACGGCTTCCCGGAGTGCGAACGTCCCGGCTTCATCAAGGTCGCGGTCGAAACCGAGATCGCTATCGAAGACCCCGACGAACCGCCGCGGCCGCCGGACACGGAATCGCTCGACCGCCTGAACCACCTCGTGGCGACACGCCTCCGCGGTATCGAACCCCACCCGGCCGAGGTTGTCACCTGCCGCTACACGGAAACAGCCGACCACGACTTCATCGTCGCGCGGCACCCGGCGCACGCGAACGTAGTGCTGGCTTCGCCCTGCTCGGGGCATGGGTTCAAGTTCTCGGTCCTCACCGGCGACCTCGCCCAGACTCTCGCGACGACGGCAGGTCCGGAGGATGCGCACCCGAACTGGCGAGAATGCTTCGCGCTGGACACGCCAACTACTGCGGGCGAACACGGAGCGCACTAAGTCCCGGACAGGGTGAAGGCCCGACTGCTAGCAAATCGGGCCTTCAGGCCGAGTGGAGCGGACACTCGGCTAAGAGACTGGCGGGAGCCACGAGCGGAATGGCGTCCCGCGCCCGGCGACAATAGGAGCCTCGCCGAGGGCCGTCAACGGGTATGTCGAAATCTTTGCACTTCGATTACATTCCTTTAGCCTTCACCGAATGGATGAACGCGAAACCGTCGAGCAGGTAGCCGCGTGGCTGAGGGATGCGCGCTCCGTCGTGGTCCTTACGGGCGCGGGCATCAGCACCGAATCGGGCATCCCGGACTTCCGCGGGCCGCAGGGGGTCTGGACGCGCGACCCCGCGGCCGAACGGCGCGCGAACATCGGCTACTACATGGCGAACCGGGACGCGCGGGTTGCCTCGTGGAAGAGCCGGGCGACGAGCCCGTTCACGGCCGCCGAACCGAACGCCGGCCACTTCGCCCTCGCCGAACTCGAACGCAAGGGCCGCCTCGACCTCCTCGTGACCCAGAACATCGACAGCCTTCACATCAGGGCGGGCAACAGCCTCGAACGGCTCGTGGAGATCCACGGCACCGTGCGGGACTTCGTCTGCATGGGTTGCGGCGAACGCGGGCCGATCGAGCGCGTGCTGGCGCGGGTTGAGGCCGGCGAAGAAGACCCTCCCTGCCGGACATGCGGCGGCATCCTCAAGTCGGCCACCATCTCTTTCGGCCAGAACCTGGTCCCAGAGGACCTCGACCGTTCAAGCAAAGCCGCGGCGCGCTGCGACCTGTTCCTCGCCGTCGGCACCTCGCTGGGGGTGTACCCCGCGGCATACCTGCCAGGCTACGCCCTCGAAAATGGCGCGCGGCTCGTGATCATCAACGCCCAGGAAACACCGTATGACCCGCAGGCGTCGGCGGTGCTGCGCGGCGCGATTGGCGAGGTCATCCCGGCGATCGTCGAACTGGTCTGAGCATCGCCCCTTGGGGAGCGGTGTGACTCAATAGGGTTATGACCCAGCGCGTGCGCCGCCGCATCGAGCAGCCGTCGGAAGAGACTGGCAAGCGAAACACCGTCCTTGTTTGGGGCGCCGTCCTCGGCGTGTTGGCCGGGCTAATGCTGGGCATCTACGCCCTGCCGCCAATCCTGCGCCACTACTACGGCGAGACGAAGGTGGCCGCCGACGAGTTCTACAGCGGCGACGGCAAACTCATCAGAATCGTGAACATCGGGCAGGCCTCGGAGCCGCTGGGCGAAGCCGCCGCCGGCATGCGGCGCGAGGACTTCTTCGTCACCGTCTCCATCGTTTCGAAGACGGCCTGGGCGCCGCTTGCGACGGACTTCAGCCTCGAACTGCACGATATCCATGACTGGAAGCAGGCTTCCGAGGCGACCGTGGACGGCGAGAAGATCGGGACCATCGCGCCGGGCGCCGAAACGGAGGTCTCGCTGCACTTCGTGGTCGAAACGCCCGTGGGCAACGCCGGGCAACTGAGGCCGGAAGCGCTCCACCTGTCGGACCCGCGCGTGCGCTTCGCGATAGCCGAATGACGTACGACGGCCTGACCCTGAAGCACCTGCTCAAGCCGGGCCTGCGCGTGGTCTTCATCGGCTACAACCCCGCCATCTACTCCGCTGAAGCCGGGCATTTCTACGCCCGCGCGGGCAACCAGTTCTGGCGCCATCTGAGCGAATCCGGCCTGGCCGGGCGCACGGTCCGCCCGGAAGACGACCAGCTCCTCCCGGACGAGGCGGGCATCGGGTTCACGGACCTCTGCTGCCGCCCGACGGTGCGCGCCCAACAACTCACCCGCGCCGAGATCATCGAGGGTTCGCACCGCCTGTATGCGGAGTTGCTCGCGTTCCAGCCGGTCATCGCCTGCTTCAGCGGCCGAGGCATCTACCAGCACTTCGGCCGCCACGCACTGGGGTTGAGCGCGCGCGAACTCGCCAGCCGCGAATACGGCGAGCAGCCGGAGCGCATCGGGGTCACCGCACCGTGGGTCATCCCCAGCTCGAGCGGGCTGGCCTCGAAATGGCACCGCGAGCGCCTCGAATGGCTCCACCGGATGCGAGAGCGGCTGGAGGCCCCTGGCGCTTAGCGCGCCCGGTAGGCCCGGATGAGGTGCAGTTCCTCGAAACTCACCCGGTCGCCGAGTTGTTCCTTGAGCGGGGTGAGCTTCTCGATCGGCTTGCCGCCCGTCGCCTTTGCCACGAGTGCCATG
>JBDHWA010000291.1:0-3215 GCA_039809945.1 Dehalococcoidia bacterium
GAGCCGCTGCCAATGGAGAAGGTTGCAACGCCGAACCAGCGAACCATCGCCGAACTCGCAGCGTTCCTCGGTATCGAGGAGCGGCAGACGGTGAAGGCGGTCTTCTACAAGGCCGATGGGCAGCCGGTCTTCGTCGCCATCCGCGGCGACCTCGATGTGAACGAGGTGAAGCTCAAGAACGCACTCAAGGCCCAGGACATCGATGTGATGGACGAGGCCATGGTGAAGCGCCTCGGGCTCGTCGCGGGCTCTGCTTCAGCGGTTGGCCTGACCGGGATGAAGGTGGTTGCCGACCCGACGGCGGTCGAAGCCGTCAACCTGGTCGGCGGCGCCAACGAGGACGGCTTCCACTACCTCAACGTCAATCACGGTCGCGACTGGAAGGCAGATCTCATCACCACCATCGGCCTCGCCCGTGGCGGTGACGCCTGCGCCCGTTGCGGCACGCCCCTCGAAGTGCGGCGAGGCATGGAGATGGGCCACGTCTTCAAGCTCGGCACGCTCTACTCAGAGTCCATCGGCGTCCAGTACCTCGATGAGTCCGGCGAGCGGAAGCCCTGCGTCATGGGCTGCTACGGCATCGGCGTCGAACGGATGCTGGCGGCCTGCATCGAAGCAAACCACGACGACCAGGGGATTATCTGGCCGGCCGCCGTCGCGCCGTACGACGCCCACGTCGTGGTTCTGAACGGCGACCAGGAGTCCGTCGTCAGCGCGCTCGCCGAACTGGAAGCGGCTGCAACATCGGCGCGCCTGGCGCTGCTCGTGGATGACCGTCCAGACTCGGCAGGGATCAAGTTCAAGGATGCCGACCTGCTCGGGATGCCGTCGCGGCTGACCCTTAGTCCGCGCTCGCTCGAGAAGGGCGGCGTCGAGTTCCGGAACCGCCGCAGCGGTGAAACAAGCATCGTGCCGCTTGCTGGTGCCGTGTCAGCGATTCTCGAAGCAGCTTCGGCCGGCTGAGGCCGCAACCCGCGGCTTTCGTATACTGGGAGGCACACTTCGCGTTCCTCGATCCCTGCGTGATGCCTGCCGGAGGCCGTTATGTCTGATTCCGCAACCCAACAGCCGACCCTGTTCTCGGAAGAGGCGTTGGCCTCGCTCTCGCGCTCGTTGCATGGCTGGGAAGAGGGGCCGCTGGCAAAGACGCTGCAGCGCCAGCCAGAGCGCGACGAAGCGTTCGCGACAAGCAGCCAGCCAGTGCAGCGGCTTTACACCCCTCTCGATATTGCGGAGCTCGACTATGGCCGCGACCTTGGGTTTCCGGGCGAATACCCGTTCACGCGCGGCGTGCAGCCGACGATGTACCGCGGCCGGTTCTGGACCATGCGCCAGTACGCAGGCTTCGGGACGGCGGAAGAATCGAACCAGAAGTTCCGCTACCTCCTGAGCCAGGGCCAGACCGGCCTCTCGGTTGCGTTCGACCTGCCGAGCCAGCTCGGGTACGACTCGGACGACCCCATGGCGATCGCCGAGGTCGGCCAGGTCGGTGTCGCCATCGATTCGCTCTACGACATGGAGACTCTGTTCGAGGGCATCCCGCTCGACCGCGTTTCGACGAGCATGACGATTAACGCCCCGGCCTCGGTGATGCTGGCGATGTACATCGCTGCCGCCGAGAAGCAGGGCGTCAGCGCCGAAAAGCTCAACGGCACCGTTCAGAACGACGTCCTCAAGGAGTACGTCGCGCGCGGTACGTACATCTTCCCGCCGGGCCCCAGCGTCCGGTTGGCCGCCGATATCATGGCGTACTGCGCTCGCAACGTGCCCCAGTGGAACACCATCTCCGTCAGCGGCTATCACATCCGCGATGCCGGCTCGACGGCCGCGCAGGAGATCGGCTTCTCGTTCGCGAATGCACGCGCCTACATCGAGGCGGCCCTGGCGCGGGGCCTCGACGTCGACGAGTTCGCACCGCGCATCAGCTGGATCTTCAACACGCACAACAACTTCTTCGAAGAGATCGCCAAGTACCGGGCGCTCCGGCGGCTCTGGGCACGGATGCTCAAGGAGCGGTATGGCGCGAAGGATCCGCGCTCGATGATGCTGCGCACCCACACCCAGACGGGCGGCAGCACGCTGATGGCGCAACAGCCAGAAAACAACATCGTCAGGGCGGCCATCCAGTCGCTGGCAGCGGTCATCGGCGGCGTCCAGAGCATCGCCCTGAGTTGCTTCGACGAAGCGCTTGCGCTGCCGACCGATGACGCCCAGCGCATCGCCCTGCGCACCCAGCAGGTCATCGCGCACGAAACGGGGGTCACCGACACCGTCGACCCGATGGCGGGGAGCTACTTCGTCGAGTCGCTCACAAACGACCTCGAACGAGCCGCCCAGGAGTACCTCGACCAGATCGAGGGCATGGGCGGTTCGGTCACGGCAATCGAGACCGGCTGGATGCAGAACCAGATCGCCGAAGCGAGCTGGAAGTACCAGCAGGAAGTGGACGAGAAGCGCGAGATCGTCGTCGGAGTGAACGACTACGCCGAAGGCGCCGAGCAGCCGCCCTCGATCTTCTCGGTCGACAAGCGGCTCGTGGAGCACCAGTTGGGACGGCTTCGCCACCACCGCACTGAGCGGAACCAGCAGCAGGTGGCGTCAACGCTCGCCGCCTTGCGGGCCGCAGCCCAGGGCGACACGAACCTGATGCCGCCGATCCTCGACGCCGTGAAGGCGTATGCAACCCTCGGCGAGATCTGCGGAGCGCTTCGCGAGGTTTTCGGGGAGTACCGGCCGGTAACGGTGATCTAGGCTTCGGAGAGAAGTCTGCAAAGCTCGGCCAGCGCCTGGCCCGTGACCTCGCGCGTCTCGGCCCGGCCGAGGAGGACCGTCGCGACGGCCTCAACGGCATCGGCGAGTTCGCGGTCATCCAGCCGCAGGGATTCATGGGCATCTTCGGCGGTCGTACCGGGCTTCCACTGGGGACCGACCGCTTCGGCCACAAACGCGCCGCCGAGGATATCGAGCCGCTGTTCCGCACTCAGTCCTGCGGCGTCGAGCAGCTGGCAGAGGAGCGCGCTGAGTTCATCCATCGAGGCCCCGCGCGCCCCGCTCAGCGTACGGGCGATGGTACTGGCGCGTGCTGCAGCCCGGTGCGTGTTCTCCATCGTCGCCTGGCTCCCTGTCCCTGCCATTACTACCTTACCACCTACCGCGAAAGCGATATAGTCCCTTAGCAATTCTTTCGAAGTCGATTGCTGACGGGACACCCGAAT
>JBDHWA010000292.1:0-3212 GCA_039809945.1 Dehalococcoidia bacterium
TTCGCGGTGCCCGCACGGGTCTGGCTGCTCTCGCCCGCGCCCCCCGCGAGGCTGGCAGCGAACACGGCCATGAAAGCCACCACGGCGACTGCGGCCATCGCGCGAACTGCGAGCACGTATCGAGGAAGCGGCCCGGCACTCGCAGGCGCCTTCTCTGCGGCGGCAACCATGGCAGGAGTCAGCGCGAACGAGCGCGGAGCGACCCATTGGGGCAGCGACTGGAACGCCGCCTTGAGGGAGCGCGCCGATTCGACAGCCGACCTGCAAGCCTCACATGCCGTGATATGCGCTTCGAACGCGCGGAGGCGGCCGCCACTGAGTTCGCCGTCGACGAATGCGTCGACGTCATCGCGGAAGCGGGAATGGCGGCCGAAGGCGGGAATCAATCGCATAGTGTGTGCTCAATCATCCAGACGCTCACGGCGCCCGAAAAGTTCCGGTTGCTTCGAAATCAGCGCCCTGAGGCGTTCGCGGCCGCGGTGGATACGCGATTTCACGGTGCCGACGTTCGCGCCGGTCATACGCGCGATCTCCTCGTAGTGGTAGCCGTGGACATCCGAGAGGACGACCGCCTCCCGCTGATCCAGCGGGAGTTCGAGCAGCGCGGCTTCGAGGCCCGAGACCACTGCGAGGCGTTCGATGCGCGCATCCTGGCTCTCCGCGGGGTCTGGCAGGTCGAGTTCGAACTCGCCTTCGGGACCGGGAAGCGAGAGCGAATCGGCCGGCCGGCGGCTGCGGCGGCGCAGTTCGTCCTTCGTTTCATTGACGGCGATGCGGAAGATCCAGCTGCGAAAACTGCCGCCATCGAAGCGCGAAATTGCCTTGAACGCCGAGAGAAATGCCTCCTGGGTGGCATCCTCCGCTGCGCCGCGGTCGCCTATCAGCCGAAAACAGAGGTTGTACACAGCGGCCTGGTGCCGCTCGACCAACCTGTTGAAGGCGTTAAGGTTGCCGTCCTTTGAAAGAGAGACCAGGTGCTCGTCCTTGGGTTCGAGCGCTTCGGTCATGCCGGCCGAGAGTAGGTCAATCGGCTGTAAAGGGCGACCGACTCGAGGCCGGAGGTCCGCCGGGGAGGCTATGGTACTCTGATGACGATGGACAATGGCGAGGGACGCCCGCTCGATGAGATCGAAGCGGGGAACGAAGACCCCCAGGGTTGGTACTTCGATCTGCCCGGTGGCGCATGGGAGCGACAGGAAGAAAAGAACCGCACACTTCGCCAGCGCGTGCTGGGGAACCTGAGCGAGGATGACGCGAAAGCGCGGACGGCCCCGTTTGGCCGGAAGCCCCAGGAGCCGGAACCCGAACAGAAGAAGGGCGGCCGCGGGTTCTTTGGGCGGCGCAAGAAGGATGATGACCCGGGCGAGCGTACAAGCGCCGGGGGCACATGGGTGCTCAATCGCAGCGCCCAGCCGCAAGACGACAATGAACCAGCCAGTGGCGAGCCACAGTTCGCCACACCCGACGACGACGCGGACGACTGGAGCACCGAGCCGCCGCTGAAGCTCTCTCCGTTCCCGCGCAGCGCGAGCGCTGCAGCATCGTCCTGGGGCGAATCGGACGCAGGGTTCGACCTTGCGCCTCAGAGGACGGAAGCGACCGACGAAACATTCACGGTGGCCGAGGAAGCAGCGGCCATAGAAGAAGACAGCGGGACTGAGGGCTTCCTCGCCTCGATGCGCGCGTGGTCGCAGGGGAGCGGCGAAATCGAAGCCGAACCCGAGGTTGAGGCGCAAGATGCTGCGCAGTTCCGGGCGCCAACGTACGAAGAAGCCGTCGCAAACGGCGAAATCGAACCTGACTCGGCGACAGAAGACCCGCCGTTGATGCTTCGTCCCCGGCAGCGCGAAGACAGCGAGAAGCAACTCGACTGGGACTTCGGTCCGGCCGCGTGGGAAGAACCCTCCCCCCGGCGCGACGACGAAGAGCCGGCATTCGAGGCCTCCGTTGCCGGCGATGCGAGCGACGAAGAGCCGGCAGGCCTCAACTTTGAGTCGATGCGGCGCTGGGCCGATGAAGCCCGCGAGGCGGACCACCCGCACTTCACCGTGCACCACGAGGAATCCGCCGAAGAGCCCGCAGCAGTGCAGACCGGTTTCGCGTTCGACACGGACGCAGACGCGCCGCTGGCCGAGGTCCCGGAGTTCGGCTCCGAGGCCGATGGGGATAACGCCGAAGAATCGAGCCTGGCCTCGATGCGGCGGTGGGCTGAGGCTCACCGCGATGACGATCACCCGCACTTTGCGGTGAGCCATCACGAGGCGGACGAACCGGAGGAGGCGGCCCCGGCCTTCGCGCCCATCCCGCTCCGCCCACGGGCGCACGACGACGCGCCAAAGCCATCCAGCCTTGCGCCCGCGCCCCCTTCGGGAGCGGGCGACGATGCGCCTCGTCCGCCGCTGCAGCTGCCCATCGTCCGGCGCTCCCATGACCAGGAAGAGGAACCGGTCCGCTCTGAGAAGTGGAACGAATTCTTCGCTATCAACCCTTCGACGCCCGATGATGCTGACGCGGAGGGCAAAGACGCTGACGCGCCGCTTTCCGATGGCCTCGCGGCAATGCGTGCGTGGGCGCAGCAGCGGCAGGAGCCGGACGCCCCTCAGGACATCCCCGAGGAGTTCCTGAAGCCGTTCGACTGGGAACTCGAAGAACCGGCGGATGAGGGCGAAGGAGAGCCGGCGGCCATCCCCGCAGAGATGTTGAAGCCATTCGACTGGGAGACCACGAGCGACGACGGGGATGTCGAAGAGCCCGTCTTCGAAGTCCCGGCGCCGCCCATTGCTGAGTCGCGTGACCATGTGGCCGATGTCGCCGAGCCTGTCGCTGACGACCCGCTCGACGGCATCTTCCCTGCGGCTGCCCAGGTGGCGCCGCCGGTCGAGGAAAAGAAGAAGAAGGGCCGCTTCGGCCGTTTGTTCGGGCGCGGGAAGAAAGACCCTGCACCGTTGCCTGCGCCTGATGCCCTCGAAGGGTCCGACTGGTTGCCCGTGGCTGACGAGCCGGGCGATGACATTCGCGTGGCCGCGAAGCTCGGGCCGTGGGAAGAGGACGCAGGGAAGGTTGAGGCGCCCGAGGCCCCCGGTGCAGCAGCCGAAGGGTGGGGCGCTTCGCTCTCGTCAGGCTGGACCGATAGCGACCGCGACGCCTTCCAGGAGTTCTCCGACTCCGTGGCCGAGCCGGTTGCGGAGTGGGCCCCTGAAGAGACCGATGGC
>JBDHWA010000293.1:0-3206 GCA_039809945.1 Dehalococcoidia bacterium
ATGACGGCGAACTGGGCCGGGCCGATCGCCGCCCGCCACTTCGCCGACCTCGGGGCGGACGTTATTAAGATCGAACTGCAGACGAAGCCGGCCACGCGAACACTCATCGCGCCGAATGACGACGTCTGGCCCGACTTCTTCAACCGCTCCGCCTACTTCAACAAGCTCAACCGGAACAAGCGCGGCGTGTCGCTCGACGTTTCGAAGCCCCGCGGCAAGGAACTCTTCCTCGAACTCGTGAAGCAGGCCGACGTGGTCATCGAGAACAACGCGGCGCGCGTCATGGGCCAGCTTGGCCTCGACTACGGCGTGCTTTCGGCGGCGAACCCGGCGATCGTCATGTGCTCGCTTTCGGGGTTCGGCAATACGGGCCCGGTGCGGAACTACAGCGCCTACGGCAGCAACATCGAGACGCTGAGCGGGCTGGCCAGCCTGCTGGGGTACGACAACCGCCAGTTCTTCGGCACGGGCAGCTTCTACGCCGACCCGGTCTCGGGGAACCACGCAACCGTCGCCGTGCTCGCTGCTCTCCACGCCCGAAGGACCAGCGGGAAGGGCCAGTGGATCGACATGGCGCTGCTCGAAGCCGTCGAGCCATTCCTCGCGCAGGACTTCCTTCGCTACACCACGAGTGGGGTGACCCCGGAGCCGCTCGGTTCGCAGTGGGGCGATGGCTACCTCTACCAGGGGACCTACCCAACGCTCGGGAAGGACTGCTGGCTGGCGGTAACCGTCCGCGACGCGGCCGATGCCGCCGCCGTGGACCGGGTGACCGGCGGGCAGGGCGAAGCGGCCCTGCGCGAGTGGGCACTCACCCAGAACCACGAAGCCGCGGCGAACCGGCTGCAGGCCGCCGGCGTCCCGGCCGCGCCGGTCATGCAGAACTGGGAACTCATCGCCGACAACCACCTCAACGACCGGGGTTTCTTCGTGAACATTCGCCATGAGACGGCGGGGACGCGGCCGTACCCGGCCTTCGCCTGGCGCTTCAGCGAAACACCGGCGACGGTCAGACACGCCGCGCCGATGTTCGCCGAGCACAACCGGGAGGTCTTCCGCGAACTGCTCGGGGTCGAAGGGGCAGCCTACGAGCGGCTCATCGCGGAGGGAGTGACCGGCGGGGAACCCGTTTTCGCCGATGGAGCGCAACTGTGACCGCCGTGCTCGTGCTGCTGCCGCAGGGCCTCGCCCGCCCGCCGTTGCCCGAAGGCGCGATGCTGGTCCCGTTCCAGACGGCCTTCGACGCCGCAGTTGCCCTGCGTGCAAGCGATGCCCCGGCCGTGCTGGTGACCGACGGACTGGACGCCGAGGACCTCGACACGCTGGCGGCGGCCCTCCGGGAGCGCCAGGGCCAGTGCATCGAGGTGCGTTACGGCGGCTGGGACGGCGAAAGCCACTCGCCGGTCAGCGGAGCGTGCCGGGGCGTTGTCTCGGGGTTCGGGCCGGACGGGCTCGAACGGGCGGCGGCGCTGCTCGCGGGGTAGCGGCTGGCTACTGGAACTCGACGGTGTGGCGGACCGCTTCAAAGCCCTTCATGAGCATGAGCCGGCGCGGCCGCAGGCAGAAGAGCTGGCCAGCGTCGGTGAAGACGGCAGCCATCCGGTTCTTCCCGGAGAGTTCGGCGAGGAGGGCTTCGCGCTGGGGGTCGCCCGGCGGCACTTCAACCGCCCGGCCTTCGATGACGACCCGGTTGAACGCCGTCCAGTCCCCGCGAATGACCTCGCGGTTATCGATCAGGAAGGATGCCTCGGGTGTGGCCGCCACGTTGCGGGCGTGCTGGGCGCGGGCGTTGCTGCCGAACAGGACCTCGCCGTTGGCACGCAGGTGGAACAGGACGAAGGTGACGTAGGGCGTCCCATCTTCGGCATGGGTAGTGGCGAGCGTGCCGCCAGGTTGTCCGGCAGCCAGCGCGGCGGCCTCGATGAGTATCTCTTCGCGTTCCACGCCGCGGATTTTACGGCAGGTCCCGCAAGGCGCTTCGCCTGCTACACCTTCATCCAGTAGAGCTGCTTGCCGCGCATGACCTTGGCCAGTTGGCCGCGCTCCCAGAGGTACTCCAGGTGCGCGAGCGTCTCGCCGACGGCCGCGCGCTGCATGTGCGGTTCGAAGTCGGCGAGCGAGCCCGTGGCCCACTTCACGCGGCCGGCCACATCCCAACCGTTCGAACCGCCGTCATCGACGCAGTTCAGCATCTCTTCCAGGCGTTCCTCGTGGTGGCCTTCGATTTCATGGATGCGCTTCTTCAGGTCGCTGATTTCGAACTCGTGCGCTGGCAGGACGACATCGACGTCGAGGTCGATAAGCAGGCGGAGCGAGCGGATGTACGCCCCGAGCGGGTTGCCATGGTTCTGGGTGTTAATCGAAACGTTTGGCGTGATCGTTGGGAGGATGTGGTCGCCGGTGAGCAGGATCTTCCGGTTCGGTTCGTACAGGCAGATGTGCCCCGGTGAATGGCCCGGCGTCCAGATGATCTCGAAGTCGAAATCGCCAACCTTGAAGGATTCGCCGCCCTTGACCTCGGTGTCCGGCGGGACGGCGGCGACCATGCCAATCATCCCCATCGAGCCGCGGGACATATTCGGGCTGTCCATTGGCGGAACGCCGTTGCTCTCCATGAAGGCGGCCATATCGTCCATGAGGCCCTTGGGAGCGAAGTAGCGAGCGGTGATGACCTCGGCGTCCTTCTCGTGCAGGACCAGTTCGCAGCTCGAAATCTGCTTCAGCCGCCCGGCCATGCCGTAGTGGTCGGGATGGACGTGGGTGATGACGAGCTTGTTGATTTCCGAAGGATGCGAGCCGTGCTCGCCCATCCCCTGTTCGAGCGCGGAATAGGCAGAGTCGGTGTTCCAGCCGCAGTCCACCAGTACGGTGTCGCCGCCGTCCTTGATCAGGTACGGGAGGACGTACGGGAGGCCCTTTGTGACTTTGGGGTGCTCCTGCAGCTGTTTGCGGAGCATCCGCGCGTCTTCGATCGTGAACTGCGGGAAGGGCGTGAGAAGCTGGTAGATGCCGTCGATGATCTTCATGGTTGGGCCGTGACCGCCTGCCAGGGCTCGCCGTCCCACGTGGGGGTTGGCGGCTGACTGCCCATCCTACAGGAGCGAAGGCGATGCGTGGTCAGCGGCTGAGCGCGATGGCGGCCGCCCAGGCGAGGCCGCTCAGCAGGTGGTAACGCGCCGTGGCCTTGAGCACCGGGTTGAGCGCCC
>JBDHWA010000294.1:0-3203 GCA_039809945.1 Dehalococcoidia bacterium
TCGAACGCATCACCCTCGGCCCGGCGGAGGCAGCGCTTGCCGCGCTGTTCGATGGCACGCGGACGCGCGACGAGGCGTTCGCCCGGATGGCGGAAGCGCACAGGATTGGGCGCGCGAAGGCGGAACGCATGACCACGACGCTCGCCGAGATGGCGCTCTTCCTCGCGTAGCCGGAGTCTTCGACCGTCTCTTAATTAGGACTCGGGGCTATCGCCGGCGGCCGTCCGTGGAAGTGCGTTTCGCCCGATGACGAGGTTGCTCACTTCGCGGCCGTTCGCCAGGTCCTCTTCGATGACGCGTTCGAGGTTCTCCGGAGTCAGGCCGCCGTACCACGTTCCTTCAGGGTAGACGACGGCTGTCGGGCCGAACTCGCAGATGCGCAGGCAGCCGACCTTCGTGCGGTACAGGCGGCCGCGGTCGGGCGAGCCATTGAGCCGCGCGGCTGCCTTCTTCAGTTGGGCCCATGCGGCCTGGCCCTGTTCCTCGGTGCAGCAATCCGGCCCGATGCAGAGGAAGACGTGCCGGTCGTAGTCGCCGATACCGCGCGAGCGGGCCTTTTCGCGTGCGCTTTCGATGTCTGCCATTGCGCCAGTCTGCCAGATTCGGCGTCAACACCGTCACTCCGGGGATAGACTCCAGACATAACGCTCTGCGCTTACCTTTGATTGGCACAGGGCCATCGCGGGCCGATATACTGATCGAGCCGTTAACGCCCACTTGCAGGAGGGCACCCTCGCGTTGTGATTCCCGAAGACGACAACCCGCGAGAAGCCTGTGGCGTATTCGGGGTCTATGGCCCCGGTGAAGACGTCGCAAGGCTTACGTTTTACGGGCTCTACGCCCTCCAGCACCGGGGGCAGGAGAGCGCGGGGATCGCGACAAGCAACGGCAGCAAAGAGTTCAGCCTGCGCACCGGCATGGGCCTCGTTTCGCAGGTGTTCGACGAAGAAGACCTGGCTTTCCTTCGCGGTCACATCGCCATCGGCCACACCCGCTACAGCACGGCCGGGGGTTCCACCGAGTGCAACGCCCAGCCGATTGTGGTCACCGATAAGTTCAGCGGTGAACCGATCGCGCTTGGCCATAACGGCAACCTGACCAACGCCGACATCATCCGCGAAGACCTCGAAGCGCAGGGTATCCAGTTCGAATCGACCGCCGACTCCGAGGTCATCGCCCACCTCCTTTCCATCGCCCCCGGTGGCACCTGGGAGGAGCGCTTCCACTATGTGATGCGCCGGATCGAAGGCGCTTACAGCCTCGTCATCATGCTCCGGGACCGGCTTTTCGCCGTGCGCGACCCCATGGGCGTGCGGCCGCTCTGCATCGGCAAGATGGAGCACGGCTACGTCGTGGCTTCGGAGTCGTGCGCGCTCGAACACCTCGGCGTGCCGATGGAGCGCGAAGTGCAGCCGGGCGAAGTGGTCCAGGTGGATGCCCACGGCTACGCCGGCTTCTTCCCGGTGGCCCCGGCCCGGAAGAAGGCGATCTGCACCTTCGAATATACCTATTTTGCCCGCCCCGACTCCCGGATTGGCGGGCAACTTGTTTACCCGGCCCGCGAAGCGATGGGCGCCCAGCTGGCCCGCGAACACCACGTTGACGCCGACCTCGTTATCGGCGTGCCGGACTCGGCCATCCCGGCTGCCATCGGGTATGCGCGCGAAGCCGGTATCCCCTACCGCGAAGGCCTCGTGAAGAACCGGTACGTCGGCCGTACGTTCATCCAGCCCGACCAGCGCATCCGCGAGGCCGGCGTGAGCCTGAAGTTCAACGCCCTCTCCGATGTGCTCGCCGGCAAGCGGGTGATCATCGTCGATGACAGCATCGTGCGCGGGACCACCACTCCCCGCGTCATCCAGCTCATCCGCCGGGCCGGCGCGCGCGAAGTGCACATGCGCATCACCACGCCGCCGATCATCTCGCCCTGCTTCCTCGGCGTGGATATGGCGACGAAGTCAGAGCTGATTGCGGCCAACCAGTCGGTCGAAGAGATCTGCGCGCACATCGGCGCTGACTCGCTCGGCTACCTGAGCATCGACGGCCTGAACGCGGCCACCGGCCAGAACCCGAACGACCTCTGCAACGCCTGCTTCACAGGGGTCTACCCGCTCAACGTGCAGATGCAGATGGACCGCCTCGAAGCCGCCCGCACGCGAGAACCCGTGCTCGCCGCGGCCGAAAGCCTGAACCGCGCCGGCGGGCCGTAGGCCAGGGCGGTTCGACCCCGCAGCCCTCAGTCGTTCGAAAGCTTGCGCGCGAGGATGGCCTTCTGGTTGTCCATCTCTGAACGCGCCTTTGCGATCTGCTCCGGCGTCATGTCGAGGCGGTAGAAGTCGCGCTTCCAGGCGGCATCTTCGGCCCAGCGGAACGGTGTCTGCACGGTGGTCCGTGACGCCGTCGCGGAATCCAGCAGGTCGAGCGCCATCCCGAGGATCGCGCGCTGCATCTCCACCTCGAACGGCTTGCCACAGGAGTTGCCGAGTGGGAAATCACTGAAGAGGAAGCGCGGCACAGCTGCCGACTCGACGATGTCCTTCGCACAGCCAAGGACGACCGTGGGGATACCGGCGGCTTCGAGGTGGCGGGCAGTCAGACTCACGGTCTGATGGCAGACCGGTCAGGTGGCGACAAGGAGCGCCGCATCGATACGGTCCTCGCGGCAGAGGGCTTCGATCTCCGGGGCGTCGCGCTCGATGGTCAGGCGCTGGCTGCGCAGCGTCGGCACAGCGAAGAAGCGCTCGTTGAGGTGGCCAATGCGGCCCTCGGCGGCGGCTTCCTTCATCCGTGCGAGCGGGAAGTAGGTGTTGATGTCCTCGGCAGAGGTGTGCTTGCGGTCGTACCCGATGTGCGAAATGCGCACATCCGGCGCAGGATCGATCGGCATCGAATAGACGCGCGTGAACTTGGCGTCGGCGTTGTAGGGCGCCCACGCGCCCTGGTCGCCCTTGTCCGGCTGGTACGGCGCAGCGGTTGAAATGAGGGCGATGCGGGCCTCGCGGGCCGGTTTGGCCATTCGGGCGAAGGGCGCATCGGTGTTGTGTGGCCAGCGGAACGGGTTGTCGTAGCCGAGGGAGAGGTAGTACGCGCGGGACCGGTCGATATAGCGGATAGGAAGGTCGAGGGTGGCCTCGATGAACTCCGCCGGTGCGTCGATTGTCGTCATGCTGCTGCCTCCGCGGGGCATTCTAGTACGAACGGGG
>JBDHWA010000295.1:0-3192 GCA_039809945.1 Dehalococcoidia bacterium
CACTCGGTGCACTCGTCCTGGTCAGTGACCGACTGGATGAACCTCTGGTCGAACAACTTCGCCGACCCGTACCGGGCCGACAAGCGCATCCCGAGTGTCGGTGACCAGCAACTCCACATGAACCCGGAGGACGCGGCTGCGCTCGGTCTCGCGGACGGCGACTACGTCTGGGTCGACGCGAACCCGGCAGACCGGCCATTCATCGGCTGGGACAAGCCGGAGAACGCGGAGAAGTACCACGTTGCCCGCATGATGCTGCGGCTGAAGTTCAACCCGGCGTACCCGCGCGGCGTGGTGATGACCAAGCACGGCGGCTTCGGAGCGACGCCGAAGACCGTGAAGGCCCACGAGACGCGAGCGGACGGACGGGCCGTCTCGGCCGACACCGGCTACCAGTCCAACTTCCGCTACGGCTCCCACCAGAGCGCCACGAAGGACTGGTCCATGCCCATGCACCAGACCGACACCCTCTTCCACAAGTCCAAGATCTTCCAGTCGTTCCTCTTCGGCGGAGAGGCTGACAACCACGGCATCAACACCGTTCCGAAGGAGACGCTGGTCAAGATCACCAAGGCCGAACCAGGGGGACTGGGCGGAAACGGCGTCTGGGCGCCCGGCACGACCGGGATGACACCCGGCGCAGAGAGCGCCCTCATGAAGAAGTACCTGAGCGGCGGCCTGACGACAGTGAGGAGGGCCTGACATGGTCTCCCTCGCTGACAAGGAATTCGAAGCTGATGACCCCTATGAGTTCGTCGGCGTGCGCTACGAGGCCGAACCGGGGACGGACCCGGATGAGGCGATGGCTCGCTGCTTCATCGAGGAGTACGCGCTCATGGGGATGCCCAGGGACCGGATCATGAGGATGTTCCATTCGAGCCACTTCACGGGCACGAACGCCATCCTCGAACGCCGCGGCGAGGCCTTCATCCGGTCCATCGCCGACAGCATCTATGGGACGCCCGCCACGGAGGAACGCCATGCCTGATGTGTACAACTGGCAACTCGGCCGCAATATGGACTACCGGTTCGAAACCGGGAAACAGCAGCGCCAGTTCGCTGCCGTCTTCAACATCAACCGCTGCATCGCCTGCCAGACCTGCACCATGGCCTGCAAGTCCACCTGGACCTTTTCGCCGGGCCAGGAACTGATGTGGTGGAACAACGTCGAGACGAAGCCCTACGGCGGGTATCCACAGCACTGGGACACCAAGATCCTCGACCTGCAGGAGCAGGCCAACCCGGGTAAGCAGACCTGGGATCCGAACAAGAAGGATGCGAAGTCCGCGCCGTACGGCACGTTCGAAGGCAAGACGATCTTCGAGACGGCTGACGGCGTGAACCAGATGGCAACGGGCTACATTCCGAGCGAGGAGGAATGGAAGGCCCCGAACATCTTCGAGGACACAGCAACGAAGTACGCGAAGGAAGGAGTTAGCCTTCCGGAGCACTCCGGTTGGTTCTTCTACCTGCAGCGAATTTGCAACCACTGCACCTATCCCGCCTGCGTCGCCGCCTGTCCACGGAACGCCGCCTACAAGCGCGAGGAGGACGGCATCGTCCTCATCGACCAGAACCGGTGCCGCGGTTACCGCAAGTGCGTCGAGGCCTGCCCGTACAAGAAGTCGATGTACCGGCCGAGTACCCGCACGTCCGAGAAGTGCATCGGCTGCTACCCGCGTATCGAAGGTTCGGACCCGCTCACGCACGGCCTGCCCATGGAAACCCGCTGCATGACGGCGTGCATCGGCAAGATCCGGCTGCAAGGCCTTGTGAAAGTGGGCGCCGACGGCCAGTGGCTCGAAGACCGCCAGAACCCGCTCTACTACCTCGTCCACGTGGCGAAGATCGCGCTGCCGCTGTACCCGCAGTTCGGCACGCAGCCGAACGTCTACTACATCCCGCCACGCTGGGTGCCCCGCAACTACCTCGAGCAGATGTTCGGCCCCGGCGTGCAATCCGCGATTGACGCCTACACCAACCCGAGCCGGGAGACCCTTGCCGTACTGCAGCTCTTCCGGGCGACCCAGGAGATCGTCTTCTCCTACAAGATCGAGCAGGGACCGAAGACCGCCGAGCTGACCATCGCCGGCCAGAAGCGGGAGCTCTTCAACGACACCGTGGTCGGGTTCGACAGCAACGGCAAAGAGATCGTCCGCGTATCGGTCGATGAGCCGCTGATCGAGCGACCTGACCGCTTCACCCTCAACACGATTTAGGAGGCGCCGGTGAACTCGCAAGAAATTGCTACCCAACGCGACGCCGCCCTGGCTCGCGCCGTTGCCTACGACTTCCTCGCGCAGGCGTTCGCCTATCCGGCCGAGGACCGCTTCGAAGACCTGCAGGGCCTGGCCCACCTGGTGTTGAATCACGGGGTTTGGATGCCGCTGGTTCGGCTGTCGGCGCTCGTTTCGCAGTACACCCTGGAGCAACTGCAGCATGAGTACTCGGCGGCGCTCACTCTCGGCTCGTCGCCTGACTGCCCGCTGTTCGAGACGGCCTACTTTGGCGCCGACCCGCAGCAACAAACCCAGCGAATGGCTGACGTGGCGGGGTTCTACCGGGCCTTCGGAGTCGACTCCTCGGGGAGCGATACCCGGCCTGACGACCTCTCAGTGGAACTCGAGTTCCTCGGGTTCCTCTGCCGCAAGGAAGCATATGCGCTCGAACACGCAGGTCCCCCTCGGGTGGCTCAGGTGCGCAAGGCCCAGAGGCTCTTCTTCGAGGAGCACGCTGGCCGCTGGGCTGGCGTAGCGGGCAAGAGACTCGCCGCGCTGGCGTCCGCAGGGATGTTCTACGGCGCCGCCGGGGCAGCCCTCGAGGCCTGGATCGGGGCCGAGCGTGAGGCCCTCGGTGTGGCCCCGGTCGAGGTCAATGGGACCCCGGCCAACTGGCTGGCGCCCATCAGTCACGGGCCGGAGTTCGCGGGCGCAGCGAGCTTCGTGCCCATGGAAGAACTGGCGGTGAGGTGATGAACGTGCTCAAGCTAATCCTTCGTCATCGTCGGCTGTCGGCAGGGCTTGCGGTGGCCATCGCCGTTGCCGCGCTGCTCCAGGCGACGAATACGAACCCGGCGGTCTCGCAGACGCTGGCGCTGACGGCCTACGAAGCCCCGAGCGACCCCGGCGTCGACCCTGAAGCTGGCATCTGGAAAGACATCTCGGCTGTCAGCGTCCCACTGAGCGCCCAGGC
>JBDHWA010000296.1:0-3178 GCA_039809945.1 Dehalococcoidia bacterium
GCAGCGCACGCGCATTAACCGCGCGCTTACCACGAGCGCCGTGGCCGCGGTCTCGTTGGCCGTTCGGCGACTCAATCCGGCTCGCGCGCGGCTACCTACCGGTAAATAACGGGGCAAAATTTTCCCCATCCACATAGCCCGGCGCATGCGTATACTCCGCGGCAGTCGCTTCAATACCTGAAATAGAAGTGACCATGAAGCACGAGGGGGACGTATGCCCGAACTGGACAACTACTGGCTCCGCAGGACGCGGATGAACCGCCGCCGCCTGATGGGCGGCGCGGCGACTGCCGGCCTTGGCGCGGCGGCACTCGGTCTCGTTGGTTGTGGCGACGACGATGATAACGACACCAAGACCACACCGGCTGCGACGTCCGCCAGCGGCAGCCCGACCGCTGCGAGTTCGGCCGCAGCCTCGCCCTCCGCAGCGGCGAAGCAGAAGGGCGGTACCGCCCACTTCATCAGCGCGAACAACACGTTCGACACGTTCGACATCGACCGCAGCCGCTTCAGCCCGATCGCGGTGCTCTTCGGCTACACGAACCTTGGCGTCATGCAGTGGCAGAGCTACAAAGACGGCAAGATCGCCGGCGCCATGGCCGAAAAGGTCGAGCAGCCGGACAAGCAGACGTTCGTCTTCTCGGTGCGCCCGAACCTGTTCTGGCACAACAAGCCGCCCGTGAATGGCCGCGCCGCGACCGCCGACGACATCGCCCAGTTCATCCTGCGCAACAAGGGCGGCAAGCTCCTCGACGGCACCGACGACCCGAACTTCTACCGCAAGTCCTCATTCCAGACAGTCGACAAGGTCGAAGTGGTCGACCCGAAGACGGTGAAGGTGTCGATGACGAAGCCAGATCCGTTCTTCCTGAACGTGCTGGCAGGCGCGTACGCGAAGGTCCAGGCGCCGGAGGCGGTCAAGCAGTTCGAGAAGGAATACTCGACCATCACGGCCGACAAGATCATCGGTACGGGCGCGTTCGTCCTCACCGAGTTCGCCGCCGAAGGCAAGCTCACCCTCCTCCGGAACGAGAAGTTCTACACCCAGGTGAACTACGACGGCATTAAGTATGTGCCGCTGTTCACCGACCAGGCAGCGCAGCAGGCGGCCTTCGAGCAGAAGCAGGTCGACGCCTTCGCACCGGTTCAGAACAACGTCCTCGACGACCTGAAGAAGCGCCTCGAAGGCAAGATCCAGGAGATCAAGACGTTCTCGGCGAACCCCCAGGCGGGCACCTACTACGGCGGGGCCAAGCCCTGGAACGACCCGAACCTCATCGGCGCCATCTTCCGGGCCCTCGACCGCCGGGCGATGATCAATTCGCTCCTGCAGGGCAAGGCGGCGCTTTCGGGCAATATCCCGCCCACCCAGGCAGCGTTCGGCATCGCCGAAAAGGAATTGATCACCTTCCCCGGCTACATGGAGGACCGCGCCAAGGAAGAGGCCGAAGCGAAGAAGATGTGGGACGCCGGCGGCGGAGCAGCTCTCGGCGAAGTCATCGTGGACATCCCGGACATCTGGGAAGGGCTCTACTCCGGTGGTTCGGCACTCATCACGAACCAGTTGAAGAAGGTCCTCGGCAACACCTTCACCGCCAAGGTGCAGCCGTACTCCACCATCACCACCAAGATCGTGAAGCAGCAGTACGGGAACGGCTCGAACAACATCTGGTACGGCTGGATCACCGATATCACCGACCCTGAGCCGACGCTCCTGAACTACCTGCAGTACAACTCGACGCAGCCGCAGTTCGCCCAGTTCGGCGTGAAGATCGACAAGGTTGACCAGCTCACCGCGAGCCTCGTTGCCGAGTTCGACGTGAGCAAGCGCCAGGAAGGCAACAAGGAAGTCGAGCGCGAACTGCTCAAGGCGTACGGAGCAGGCATCCCCTACAGCCTGATGGGTGTGACCTCCACGCTCGTCTGGAACTACTTCAAGTCCCAGGAGCCCGCACCGTTCGTCACCTCCCACCTCGTGGGGACGGACGCGTGGTTCGACCAGAAGGACCCGACCTGGTCCGGCCGGCCGTCCTGACCGCAGCAGCAGCGATGCGCCCCGGGGCCGGCAGCAATGCCGGCCCCTTTCGTTGGTGCGCTACGGCGCCGGGAGCTCGGTCGACGCTTCCATGACGTCGCCGAGGACTTTCACGCGGGTCTGGCCGGTGACGAAGACCGGGCGGTAGCGGTTCTCGATCTGGTAGGGGACGAGCCTGACGGTTGCGAGCCGCTTCCCGTGGAACGTGGCTTCGAGGAGGTAGCCCTGCGTGTGCTCGGGCGTTCGGACCTGGTCAAAGATGAAGTTGCCCAGCGCGTAGGCGATGAACCGGTCATCCCGCACCTCAATGGCCTGCACCCAGTGCGCCTGGTTCCCAACCACGAGGTCCGCGCCCGCATCAACGGCCGCACGGAGCGCCTTGATGCTGCGCGGGCTTGGGTCATGCGTGTCCTCGGTGCCGCTCTGAACCTGCACAATGACCACGTCGACGTTTGCCTTGAGGTCGCGAATGCGCTGGGTGAACCGTTGCAGCCCGAGCATGCTGGCCGGCTTGTAGAACGCGGGCTCGCTCGGCGGAGTCGACTTCTCGTCGGCGTAGCTGTCGTCGAGCGGCGCCGTCCCGGGTGAATCGGGCGTGGCTTCGAGGTCTTCGGCAGCGATGTCATCGAAGCCGAGAATGCCGAAGCGGATGCCGTTCACTTCGAAAACAGCGGGTGTCAGCGCATCCTCGAGGTTCTTGCCGCCGCCGACGGTCTTGATGCCCACAGCATTCAGCCGCGACTGGGATTCAAGCAGCGCCTTCGAACCGCACGCTTCGTAACCGCAGTCGAAGGCGTGGTTGGTCGCGAGCGTCATCTCGTCGATGCCCGCGAGGGTAAGCGCGGCAATGACCTCGGGGGGCGAGGTCAGGTTCGGATACTCCTGGGGCACACAGAGATACGGCTCGCCGATGCCCTGGATGCTGCCATCGAGGGAACTGAGAGCCAGATCCGCGGCGGCGAGGTACTCACCAACCGGGCCCCGCAGCGCGGCCGCCCAGTCGCCGGTTGCCTTGATGGCAGCAAGCGAACATCGGGACTGAAGCACATCGCCTGTCGCGACGATGCGCGTGACCACGGGCGGCTTCGCGGCGACGGCCTCGCGGACCGCAGCCACGTTGTTCCGGCCGCGCTCCGTGCGCGC
>JBDHWA010000297.1:0-3160 GCA_039809945.1 Dehalococcoidia bacterium
GCCTATAGCCACGTCATCGTCGTTACGTATCTCGATGTCGCTGCCGGCGCGCCGGAGAAGCCCGGGCAGATGACCCTCGCGAGCGGCAACACCTACGGCATCTTCGCCACCCGCAGCCAGCTTCGGCCGAACCACCTCGGCGTCTCCGTCGTCGAATTGGCGGCCCACGATGGCCCGACGCTGAGCGTCATCGGCCTCGACGCGATCGACGGGACGCCCGTGCTCGACGTGAAGCCCTATCTGCCCGAATACGATGCTGTTCCCGGGGCGAGGATTCCCGGCGAGTAGCCCAGCGCCGTCTTCGTCCCGGAAAGTGCGTAGCACGACGCAACTTGCTCTATACTTCCGCGCACTGCGCCATCGCGCCCGGAGTACTTGCTATGTCGAACGTCGTCCTTGTCCAGGATGAAGGCCATGTCCGGACCATCCGCCTCAACCGTCCCGAAGTGAAGAACGCGGTCAGCCAGGAGCTGGCCTGGGGCGTCATCGGCGCCATCGAAGACGCGGTCAAGGATGACAACGTCTGGCTCATCTGCCTCACCGGCAGCGGCGACTCCTTCTGCTCAGGCCTCGACCTGCGCGGCTCCGAGCCGTTCACCCCGCAGACGCCGATGACCGCCCAGCTCGACGACCTCGGCTGGGTCTCCCAGTTCCTCCTCACCCTCCGCGAGAAGTGCGAAAAGCCGATTATCGGGGGCATCAACGGCGTGGCCGTCGGCGCGGGGCTGTCGCTTGCGCTCGCCACGGACATCCGCCTCATGAAGAAGAGCGCCCGCATCCTTGCCGGTTACCCGCGCATCGGCGGCTCGCCCGATGGCGGCATGACCTTCACGCTTTCGCAGGCCATCGGCTACGAGCAGACGATGCGCTTCCTCCTCGAAAGCAAGACCGTCGATGCGGACGAAGCGCTCCGCCTCGGGCTTGTTGGCGAAGTGGTGGACGATGCCAACTGGGACAGCCGCCTCAGCGAGTACTGCCAGAACCTCTGCCAGGTCGTTTCGCCCATCACCATGCGGATGACCAAGCGAACCGTTGTGAAGGCGACGACGGCCATCGACCTCGAAGCCCAGACGCGGCTCGAACTGGTGAGCATCGGCAAGGCGTTCGCCAGCCAGGATGCGAAGGAAGCGCGGCAAGCGTTCCTCGAAAAGCGCGCGCCCACCTTCGTCGGGCGGTAACGCCGGCCGTCTAAGCACGGTTGCGAGGCCCGGGGGTGAGGGCTACGGTTGGGGCAACCCACCCGAAAGGAAGCAAGCCTGTGTCTTTGCCAGCTCATATCCCCCAGGGTAACTATCCCGCATCCAGCACCATCCACCTGCTCGACCTTGAGCAGGATGCAGACCGGCTGCTCGCGAAGCTGCCGGGGCACCGGCGCCAGGCTGAGACACTGGCCCGCGAAGGCGGCACCTCCGTGGTCATGATGGCCATGGAAGCCGGCGACCTGATCAAGGAGCACTCGGCCCCGAGCGCGGTCGCCATCCACCTCCTCCGCGGGATGATTTCCCTCAATGTCGATGGCAAGACGCACGAACTGCGAAGCGGTCAGCTGGCCTTCCTGCAGCCGGGCGTGCCTCACGACGTCTCCGCGCAGCAGCAGTCGGTCCTCGTCCTCACGCTCTCCGAGCGGTAGCAGTCCGGCGTTTCCCGGACCCGGCCGGACCGCGTGTCCGGCCTATAGCTGACACCCGAGATATTCGAAGTTCGGTGTAGCACTCTTGTCTCGGCTCTGCGATTGTATACAAAATACGTCAAGCAGAGGCCGCAGTACCATGACCGCTTCCTGGCTCACCTACGCCGATTCCGCCGCCCATACCTCGACGACTGGCCCGGACTACTACCGGGACCAGTTCCCCTACGTCCTCCCGCCACTGGTCCAGTTCGAACGGGAACCTGTCCCGCTCGACCCCACACACCCAATCTGGATCACCGACACTACCTTCCGGGACGGCCAGCAATCGCGCGCGCCGTACTCGGTCGACCAGATCGTCCATCTCTACTCGCTGCTCAGCCGTCTCGGTGGGGCGCAGGGTATGGTCCGCCAGTCCGAATTCTTCCTGTATACAAAGAAGGATCGCGAGGCCGTCGAACGCTGCCTCGCCCTCGGCTACCGCTTTCCCGAAATCACCGGGTGGATTCGCGGCACCCTGGCCGACTACCAACTCGTGCGCAGCGCCGGCCTCAAGGAGACCGGAATCCTCACCTCGATCTCCGACTACCACATCTTCAAGAAGCTCAACTCCAACCGGGAGGCGGTCATCAACAGCTACCTCGAAGTCGTCGATGCCGCTCTCGCTGATGGCGTGGTGCCGCGCTGCCACATCGAGGACAGTACGCGCGCCGACTTCTACCACGTCGTCCTGCCGTTCGTTCGCCAGCTCATGGAGCGCGGGAAACAGGCCGGCATCCAGGTCAAAGTGCGCTACCCGGACACGATGGGCGTCGGGGTCAGTGACCCGCACGCGGCCCTCCCGCGCGGCATCCCCCGGCTCACCCACCTCCTCCACACCGAAGGCGGCGTGCCGAGCGAGGCCCTCGAGTTCCATGGCCAGAACGACCTGAACGCCATCATCCCCAACGCGGTGTCCGCCTGGCTCTACGGCGCCAGTTCGAACAACGGCACGCTCCTCGGCATCGGCGAACGGAGCGGCAACACGCCCATCGAGGCCCTCGTCTTCTGGCTCATCGGCCTTACCGGCGAGGCCCATGGCATGGACACGACGGTCATCAGCGAGATCGCCGACTACTACCGCGAAATCGGCGAGACCGTTGACCAGCGGCTCCCCTTCGTGGGTTCGAACTTCAATGTCACCCGCGCCGGCATCCACGCCGACGGCATGATCAAGGACGAGGAGATCTACAACCCGTTCGACACGACGCGGTTGCTCAACCGGCCTCCCGGAGTCGCGATCACCGACAAGAGCGGCGCCGCGGGACTGCTCATGTGGATGCAGACCCACCGTCCTGCCGAAGCCGCCGGCCTCGACAAGCGCGACCCGCGCCTGATGCGTGCCCTCGACATGGTGATGCGCCTCTACGATGACGGCCGCGTCATCGCCATCGCTGACGAGGAAGTGCACGCCATCCTCGATGAGGCATTCGCTGAGGTAGCGGTCGGCTGAACGTAAGTCGCGAAGGGGTGGCTACGGCCGCCCCTCCAGCC
>JBDHWA010000298.1:0-3155 GCA_039809945.1 Dehalococcoidia bacterium
AATTCCGGCGACGTAGTGCATGTCGCGGCGGCTCACATCGTGCTTGCCGAAGCGGTGGATGCCCACGCCGATGACGTACACGTCCCGTTCCATGGTCATGACGCGGCCTCCAGCAGGCGGAACGCGATGGTGCAGAGTTCGTCGCCGTTCTCCGCGCGGTCGACGGTGCGGGTGACGAGGCGGACGCGCTGGCCGATCTCCCAGTCGCCCATCTTGCCTTCGAGCGGGGCCTGAATGCGGACACCTTCTGGCAGGTCGACCTGGACTGCGCCGAAACCGCCGCCCTTGTCCGCTTCCATGCTCCCGAGCCAGGGAAGGACCACGAAGGTCCATGAGTAGATCACGCCCTCGCTCGAGAGTTCGCAGTCTTCGACCGCGTCCAGGGTGATGGGGCAGCGCTTACGGCGGGGCCAGAAGTAGGTCTTCGCCGACGGACTGTACGAGCCGAGGAGCACGGGCGGCGCATCCGGGTCGTCGGGAATGCGGAAGTACCCTTCCTCGATGGGGACTTTCATGAAACGAGAGGCCTCCGGGGTCAGAATGCCCGCGCATCGTGGCATCCACGGCCACGCGCGACAAATCCGGAGACGGAACAGCCGCCTCTCCCACAGGCGGCTGTTCCGTTCGCTCGGCTGGAAAGTGGCGGTTAGTTCGAACCGTCCTTTGCGAGGTGCGGCAGGAACCGCTTGTACTTGTCCTGGCCACCCGCGAAGTACCCGCTGCTGACCACGTAGGAGCCGCCGCTGGAGGACTTCGCAAGGGTCTGCCCGATCGCCGACTGGACGACGTAGCCGCCGCCGTCACTCTTGCCGCCGCCGACGAGCGCCCGCCAGGAGAGGTCATAGTTCCCGCTCGCTGATTGGGCCAGGGCCGAAGCGCCCAGCGTGAGCGCGCCCAGGCCGCCTGCAGCGAGCAGGGCCAGGCGTTTGCGTGTCATTGGTTGATGACCAGCACGTTGAACTTGTTGCCAGCCGACAGGGCGCTCCCGTCGGTCGTGAAGATGACCCAGCGGTTGGTGATCCCCGGGCACCACGCCGGGGCCGTAGCCCCGTACCACGTGAGCGCGACTGCCTTGACGGTATTGACCGGCGTGATCAGCACGATCGCGTTGGGGTCGGTGACGTTGAGGTAGACCGCAGCATCCGGCAGGTGCACGCCGCCGTCGCCCGGGCAGGTGTTGGCGTCCGGTCCGGCCGTATCCACGGTGAGCACAAAGGCCGCCGGCGAGCTGCCCGACACCTTGATGGCGCCGTCGAGTTCGATAGCGGTCGGGCCGGAGAAGCTGCCGCCGGTGCCGTTCGCGCCGATTGCGAAGCCGCGGACGGCGACCCCGTCAACGTAGGTGGATTCGCCCTGGACGCCAGCGCCGCCGCCCGCGTTCGAGCCAAGCACAGCGGGGTACTCGCTGGCGTCAGTCGACGAACGGATACCTGAGATGCTGATGCCGGTCCCGGTCTGGGTCACCGTGAGCAGCCCATCGGTGCTGGCCGGGGCGCCGGCAGAAGTGCCGCTGGCCGCGAACGGAACCGCGAGGCTGCCTGCCGCGCGGGCGAACAGCGCATACGGCGACGGGCTAATCGGCTGGCGCGGAGAAAGCACGGTGAATGTGCCGGTGCTGTTGCCCGCGCGCACCGCGATTTCGACCCAGCGCGCATCGCCGTTGAAGGCGGACGCGCCGAAGTCGAGGTCGACCGAGAAGAGGCCGCCAGCGACGGCGACATCCTCCTTGGTGACCGTGCTGCCCACCGCGGCGCCGGCAGTCTCTGCGTCATAAAGGATGAAGCGCAGGTCGTAGCTGCCGTTGGCCGGGCTGCCCGCATCGGTCAGGCGTCCCTGGTAGGTGAAGCCGGTGCCGAGTGCGGTGGCCGCCTCGATGTTCCGGCCCGTTTCGCCCGGGCCGTCGCCCAGGGCGCTGGCAACCGGGATCAGGGCGATGACGCCCAGGCTGGCCGCAATTGCGGCGAAGAATCGCTTGCTTCTCATCCGCGCACCTCCATGCCCGTGAGCCACGGGCCGGGCGCAGTATAGATCATATGCACAAGCATTTGCACAGTTTCGTGCATTTTCCCCGTGTTTCGATTGTTAACAGGCGGGATTGACCCTTCTCACAGGCGGACGTACGTTCCGCTGCGTGCGCACATCAGCGTGCCCGGAACCTGATAAACGAGGGACAAAGCCGTGCCCGAAGACGTCGCTGCCCGCGAGGTCCTCGAAGATGCACGTTCACTCGCCGCGACTGGCGAGTGGGCGAAACTTGTCGCGCTCGTAACTTCCCTCCACCCCGCTGACCTCGCCGAGCTCGTCCTCGCCCTGAGCGAAGACGACCGCCGCCAACTGCTCTCCCACCTGCCCACCGATGTCGTCGGCCAGCTCTTCGAGTACGCCGAAGACGACGAGATGCGCGACCTCATCCGCGGCGTCGGGGTCGAAGACCTGCCCGCCGTCCTCGAAGAAGTCGAGGACGACGTCGTCGCCGACGTTATCCAGCAACTCGAACCGGAGGAACGCGAGGAGACGCTCGCCGCCCTCGACCGCGGCGAAGAGGTAGCGGAACTCCTCCAGTACGGGGACGAATCCGCTGGCGGCCTGATGAGCCGCGGCTTCATCTCGCTCAACGAATCGATCACCGTCTCCCAGGCCATCGATTACCTTCGGGTGCTTCGCCCGCCGACCGAGAAGGCGTACTACCTGTACGTGGTGGATTCGGAGCAGCGCCTCCAGGGCGTCGTCTCCATTCGTGACCTCCTCGTCTCGGCGCCCCGCACAACGCTCGGCGAGATCACCCAGCGCGACGTCCACGCGGTCACTACCGGGACCGACCAGGAAGAAGCGGCGCGCATGCTGCAGCGCTACAACCTGCTCGCGGTGCCCGTGGTCGATGACGAAGGCCGCCTCGAAGGCATTATGTCGGCCGACGACCTCATCGACGTCCTCCAGGAAGAGGCGACCGAGGACATGTACCGCATGGTCGGCCTCGACGACGAGGAGAAGGTGCTGGCGCCGGTGCGGCGGTCGATCAAGCGGCGCATGCCGTGGCTGCTGGTGAACCTGATGACGGCGTTCCTCGCCGCGCTCGTGGTCGCGCCGTTCGAAGACACGATCGCGAAGGCCTCGGCCCTCGCCATCTTCATGCCGATTATCGCCGGGCACGCCGG
>JBDHWA010000299.1:0-3153 GCA_039809945.1 Dehalococcoidia bacterium
GGCGGCGCCATCGGTCCCTGCCGGGTGCCCTCGCCCGGGTGCGGCGCCGGGGCGCCAACCTGGCGCTCACGCGTGCTGTACGCCAGTGCCGCCGGCGACACGCGGTGCTCGCTCTCGGTCGAGCAGCCACCGTTCGTGACCCAGCAACCGGGATGATGCAGCACCCCACAGCCCTCGCAGCGCAAAACGGCCTCACCTTCCTGGAAGGAGCGGTCGCAAAGCGGGCAGAAGCGTTGGGCGCTCAATAGGCTTCTCCGGGCGCAGGCTGAGTATCCGGGCGGCGCGAACCATCTTCAACAGCAAACGCCGAAAGCGCCGGGAAAGTTCCCTCATGCGTCCGCAAGGAACCGCTCCACTTCTTCCCGCGAGGGGAGCGCTGACTGTGCGCCGGGCCGGGTGACGGCCAGCGCGCCCGCAGCGGCGGAGAACCGGGCCGCTTCGAACAGGCCAGCGCCCTCGCAAAGGCGCACACCGAGAGCGGCGCAAAAAGCATCGCCCGCGCCGACGGAATCGACCGCCGTCACCGGGAACGCGGGCAGGGCGAAGCCTCCGTCCGCTTCCGCAGCTACGAGCCCGCCGGCGCCGAGCGTGACCACCGCCCGGGGCGCGAACCGGCGCAGTGCCGCCAACTCGGCGGCGTGGTCTCCATTCGCGTCCTGGGCGATGGCCGCCGCCTCGACCTCGTTGACTACGAGGACGCTCGCCTTCGTCAATAGTTCAGGCGAATGGGGCGCGACCGGTGCAGGGTTGAGGAGTATCGGAACGCCGGCCTTCGCCGCTGTCTCGGCGGCGGCCTCGACAGCGTCCATGCCGGCTTCGAAGTTCAGCAGCAGCATGTCGGCGCGCCGGATCACGCCGGCGGCCGCCTCTATCTCGCGCGGCGTGAGTTTGAGGTTCGCCTGGGGCACCGCGAGGATGGCGTTATCGCCAGAATCGAGCACGATGGGCACCGCAACGCCGGTGCCAACTTCGGGGTCCACGGAAACGTCGACGGTCGAAACGCCGGCCTCTTCGAGTCTCGTGCGGAGGATTTCGCCGAACCGGTCCCGCCCGATGCGGCCGATCATCGCGACATCCGCTCCCAGCCGTGCAGCGGCGACCGCCTGGTTCGCCCCCTTGCCCCCGGGCGACGTTTCGAAGCTGTGACTGAGAAGCGATTCACCGGGCAGCGGAAGCCGGGGCGCGCGCACAACGAGGTCCATCATCAGCGAACCAACGACCACGATGCGATGCGGCATTGCCCGCAGTCTACGTCGGCCCGGGGCGAGCGTCGCATGCGCTTTCGCCCGGCCGTCCGTAGGCTACCGCGCATGGCACGCATCCTCGGCATCAATGGCAGTATTCGCCCCCGCAGTTCCGCGGACCGGGCGTTGAACTACATCTTCAAAGCGCTCGAAGCAGCGGGCGCTCAGTGCGAATCGTTCGAAATCGGCTCACTCCCGCTGCTCGACGGACGGCCAGACGAACAGTACCCGGCGGCCGTCAGCGCCTTTCGCGCCGCCTGCATCGCCGCCGACGCCTTCGTCATCGCGGTACCTTCGTACCACGGCGCGATGCCGGGCGGTCTCAAGAACGCGCTCGACTTCATCGACCTGCCACACGCTGGCGGCAAACCCTTCGCGCTCATCGGCATCGCCGGGGGCGACGCCGAACCCGGAGTGACCGACGTTTCGCGGGTGATGCGCCACATCGGGGCGGTCGCTGCCGTCCCCGACGTGGTGATTTCGCGCGCGAGCGAACACTGGGGCCCCGGCGAAGAACCCGCGAACGCCAATGTGAAGATCGCCATCGCCAAGGTCGCCGAGGACCTCCTCGCGATGGCTGCCTTGCGCAGCGAGGGCAGGCTGCCGCAGCCGTGACGGCGGCCTTCTGCCCCGATTGCGGCCACCAGCTGCAGGCAGTCGAGCGGCGTGGCCGGGAACGGCCGACCTGCACCGGATGCGGGTACGTCCACTACCAGAACCCGGCAGTCGGCGTGGCCGTCATCCTCCGCGACGAGGCCGGCCGTGTGCTCCTCGGCCAGCGCGCAACCGGTGAGTACGCCGGGCTCTGGTGCATTCCCTGCGGCTACGTCGAATGGGACGAAGACGTTCGCGATGCCGCCCGCCGAGAGTTCGAAGAAGAGACCGGGATGACCGTCGTGCTTCGGGGCATCGCTGCTGTCCACTCGAACTTTCACAATCGCGACAAGCAGACGGTCGGCATCTGGTTCGAAGGCGCGGCGGTCGGAGGGACGCTGCAGCCCGTGGACGGCGAACTCACGGAGCTTGCGTGGTTCCAGCCGGGCGAACCGCCGGACCTCGCCTTCCCTACGGACCTCCTCGTGCTCCGTCAGCTGGCCGGCGAGGAGTAGCGACCGTCAGCGGACCGGGCCGAACCGGGCGGGCGGCCAGTACCGCCAGCGGACCCGCCCGCGGAGGGCCTGCGAAGGAACCGGCCCGAAATGCCGGCTGTCGGTGCTCTCCTCGGGGTTGTCACCGGCCAGCATCACCTGGCGGTGCAAATCGATCACTTCGACCCGTTTCACCAACTGCCGGCCCGGCGGCCGTGGCTCATCCGCGATGACGATGTGCCCTCTCCGCGGGAGCCTCCCGCGGTAGGCCCGCTCGTCGACCAGCACCCAGTCGCCCTCCGCGAGAGTGGGCAGCATCGAGTTCCCCGCAACGGAGAACCGGCGAAAGCGTAGCGATGCCCAGGCTGCAGCCGCCGTGGCAAGAAGGACCGGCGCCAGCACCGCCAGGCTTCCCGGTGCGAACGCCCTGCGGCGTTCCCGCCTGTCACCCATGCCGCTTTCTCCTCAAAACACGAACGCGGCCCGTCCATCGGTTGATGGCGAGGCCGCGTTCGCTGGCGTCTGTGCCGGTGCTACGGGTTGGCGCGGTAGAACGCCACGTCCCGGTTCTTGGTCGCCCAGAAGATCTTGTGGATCTCCTCGATGGCGCCCATGAGGGCCTCGCCGTTCGCCGGGTCCTGCTCGGTCTTGTTCTTCGAAGCGAGCTTGGCGGCCTTCCAGAAGGTGTCGTGCAGGTTCGGGAACTTCTCCAGGTGCTCCGGCTTGAAGTAATCGTGCCAGAGGATGTCGAGTTCCTTCTTCACGATCTCGGCCTGCTGTTCCTTGATGGCGATGAAGCGCGTCCGCGTGTTCACGGTCGC
>JBDHWA010000300.1:0-3124 GCA_039809945.1 Dehalococcoidia bacterium
GGCTTCGACTTCTCCGCGTTCTGGACGCGCTCGGGGATCATGAGCCTCGTCGGGCACCCCGGCGCGCCGCCGGTGCTCAGCCGCATCGCCCAGGGTGACCACACCACGGGCATCAACGCGCTCGCGGCTACCCTCGCTGCGCTCCGCCTGCGGGACCTCACCGGCGAGGGCCAGGTCGTCGAAATCAGCCTCCAGCAGACCGGCGCGTACACCATCGCCACCGACCTTTCGCGCACGCTGGTCGATGGGACGCAGCCGAAGGTGATGGACCGTACCGCACCGGATAACCCGCTCTTCAACACCTACCCAACGCGTGACGGCAACTGGATCCTGCTCGTCCATATGACGCCGGATCCGTACTGGCCGAAGCTCTGCGCCGCCCTGGGGCTGACCTCGATGGCCGATGACCCGGACTGCGCGACGATGGCCGCCCGGCGGACGAACGGCCGCGCACTGGCCGCCACCATCGAGGCCGCGTTCCTCCAGGATGACCTCGCAAACTGGGCGAAGAAGCTCGACTCACACGGCCTCATCTGGGCGCCACGGACCGAACTCCCGGACGTGGTCGCCGACCCGGCGCTGCGCTCGCGTGACGCGTTCCAGCCGTTCGATACTCCCGGCGGGCGGTTCGAGACCGTCGGCGCGCCGTTCGTCATCCGGGACGCTGATGTTCGCGTCCGGGGCATGGCTTCGGAAGCCGGCGCCGACACCGCTGAAGCGCTCGCCGCCGCTGGACTGAGCGAGGAGGAGATTGCCCGCCTCGCCGAGCAGGGCGTCTTCGGGTAGGCCTGGAAACGCGAGGAGACCGCCTTGCGGCGGCCTCCCCGGTGTCGTTGCTGCGGAAGCGGGCGTTAGGCCTTTTCGCCGGTGAAGGTGCCGCTGCCGAATGCGCCGAACTGAACGTTGCCCGAGATCGAGTTGCCAGCGACGGTGCCGCTGAACTTGAGTTCGAGCTGACCCATGGGGCCCTGGACCGTGGATGTGAAGTTCGCCGCGTCGCCTTCGAGCGTGCCGCTCACGGGCGTCGTGCCGGCATCACCGACGAAGTTGCCGCCGATGGCGTTGCCGCTGGTGGTGAACTCCGCCTTCACAGGGCGCGGCCCCATCGGCGAGTTCATGGTCAGGTTCCAGGTTCCTTCAAGTGCCATTTGTGAGTCCTCCGAAGTGTCTCGGCCGGGAGTATTGCATATCCGAACGCCATTCGGAAATACCCTGGTGTTCAGGTTTCTTGTCCCGTTTAGCCGCCCTGGTTCAAAAGCACGGGGTCGAAACCCTGCATGCCGCGGAGCAGGTTCACCTCGCCACGGTGCCCGTTCAGGTGAATCACGAGGTGGAGGTTGATCGATTCCCCAATGGTCTCGGTCTTCTCGCCGAGCTTCACTTCGCGCTTCAGGCCCTCGTCATCGAGTGAGTCGAGGAACGCCATCGAGAGCCCGGCGACCTTCGCCTGGTACTCCTTGAAGGCATCGAGCGAGGCGAAATGAATCTGCGCGGCGTCCTCGGTGGATTGGCCGGTGCCGAAACCCTTCTCCGGGAGTCCGGTTTTCGCGGCCCAGCCGCCGGTGTCCCACTCGCTCGGCTTGGCCTGGAAGATCTGCTGGAAGAACAGGTCCTCGATGCGAGCGGCGTGCCACATGCACCAGGCGATGGAGTGGGACTGGCCCTCGGGTACGAAATGCAACTGTTCCGAGGTGAGGCCTTCTGGCGCTCCCCGGAACCCCCTGTGGACGAAATCGAGCGTCTGCTTCATGAAATCGGTGGCTGCCATAGCTATCCCTCCTTGATGGCCCCGGACTATACGCAGCAGCGATCGCCCTTGCGATGCGCCGAACGTTGGCCGTGGCCGTCCTACAATGCCGCGCATGGAACTGTACGACGTGATGCGCACCGCATTCGCCGCCCGCGAATTCACCGATGACCCCGTGCCGGACGAGGTGCTGACGCGGATCTTCGACCACGCCCGCTTTGCCCCCAGTGGCGGCAACCGCCAGGGCGGTCACGTCATCGTCGTGCGTGACCAGGCGACGAAGGATGCGATCAGCGAGATGACCGTTGCCGGCGCGCGCCGCTATACCGCCCAGGTGCGCGCGGGCGAAAACCCCTGGAACACCTGGACGCCCACGGCTGTCTCCGATGAGACGATCGCGGCCACCCAGATCCCGTCGTACATGCTCGAAACGGTCCGGCGCGCGCCGGTTGTGATCGTAGTTGCGGTGGACCTTCGCGTCGTCGCGTCTATCGACCAGTACCTGTCGCGGGTTGGTCTCGTGACAGGCGGTTCCATCTACCCGCTGGCCTGGAACATCATCCTCGCCGCGCACAACGAAGGGTATGGCGGCACGTTGACCACGATGCCCATCGCCGAAGAGCCGCGGCTGCAGGAAGCGCTGGGACTCCCGCCGTATATCGCCGTCGCCGCCATCATCCCGATGGGCCGCCCGGTGAAGCGCCTCACGAAGCTGCGCCGCAAGCCTGTCAGCGAGTTCGTGCACCGCGAACGCTTCGACGGAGAGCCCTGGTAGCCGGACCCCGCCGGCCTGACTGACGAAATTTCGCGGAGACCCTCCAGTTATGGCGAGCGGCTGCCGATACTGACGATGGGGTACCAGCGAAACCATGCTGCCGAAGTCTGCTGCTGTTGCCGAACGCCGGCGTCTCCTCCGAGTCCTCATCATCGACCCGGACGTGGAAGACGTGCGCCGCGTGCGCGAGTGCCTGCAGACCGGCGGGGAGTTCGTCACCCACGCCGCCCGCACCGTCGCCGAGGGTCTGACGCTGCTCTCCGATGGCATGTTCGACGTTGCCCTTATCGACTCGGCGACCTGGAGCGAAGGTGGCAGCGAACTCGCCCAGCATCTTCGGGAGCACCGCCACGACATCGCCGTCGTCCTCCTCACGGGCGGCGAGAACGAACGCGACGCTCTCCCGGCGCTGAAGCTCGGCGCCCATGACTTCTTCAGCAAGGCGCACCTCGAGGACGGCCAGCAACTGGTCCTGCGCATCGAAGGCGCGTTCGAAGAGAACCGCAGCCTGCGCCGGCGCGACACCATGGTCCGCTGGCTCGAACGCGAAGCCCGCACCGACCACCTGACCGGTCTGCTCAACCGCCACGCCTTCGATGAGC
>JBDHWA010000301.1:0-3122 GCA_039809945.1 Dehalococcoidia bacterium
AGGATGCCAACGACCGCCAGGATGGCGAGCCGCGTGCGGTCCGTCATGACGCCGAGGCCTGCCGCGACGTCATCGCCGAGGGCGAGGACGTTGAGCCGCCCGGAAACGAGAACGGCGCCGAGGAAGCCCGGCACCAGGTAGGGGAGCATCGCCCGGAGGTCGCGCCACTCGGAGCCGTAGAGGCCGCCGGCGAGGAACCCGAGACTCGTCTGGAGGAAGGTCCGCGAACTCGAAAGCAGGCCGACGATGGCGGCACCGAACAGCGCCGAGAGTGCGACGCCGGCCAGCGCCAGGCGCACCGGCGAGACGTCGCCGCGATAGGCGACCACGTACAGGATCGCGGCCCCGCAGATTCCCCCGGCCATGCAGGCCATCGCGATGCCCCACTGCGGCACCTGTGGGTTCGCGACGATGACGATGGCACTCGCCAGCCCCGCTGCTGCGGTGACTCCGAGGATCGTGGGGTCGGCGAGGGGGTTGCGTGTCACGCCCTGGAGCAGCGCCCCGGAGACAGCAAGCGCCGCGCCGATCAGCATGCCGTCGAGGAGCCGTGGGAACCGGATCTGCCAGACGATGTTCCGCGCGAGCGGGTCGCTGTCGGTCGTCAGGCCCTTGAAGACTTCGTGCCAACTCAGTGAGACCGAGCCGAGCTTGAGCGTCAGCGCGCCGACGACCAGGAGCGCGACGAAGCCTCCCAGGATGATCGCAACGGGACGTACCGGCCGGAAGAGGGCGCGCTCGGCGAGCGCGCCCCCAGAGGTGTTCGTGGATGCCGCCATCCCTGCCATGGTACGCGGCGGCGGGCTACGGCGCGGCGTTCACAGCGGCCGCGACGGCCTTGAACGCTTCCGCCACGCGCGGGCCGGGGGCCTGCAGGAACAGTTCGAGGTTCGTATCAACAACCTTCTTGTTCGTCACTGCCTTGAGGCCCTTGAACGGCGGGATCTGCGGGATCAGCGTTGCCAGGCGCGGGGCCGGTGGCGGCGCGGGCGTGATAGCGAAGATGTACTCCGGGTCGAACTGAACGAGCTTCTCAGGCGGAAGCGTCGTGTAACCAGGGAACGGACCGGAGTCCGGCTGGCTCGCGGCCGGGTTCGTGATGCCAAGCTGGGTGAGAATGTCGCCGGCGTAGCTCGAAGGCTTCGCGGCGTAAAGCGTCTGGTCGCGGTCCATGATCAGGGCCACGGCGGAGATGTTCTTCCCGGCCAGTGCCTTCTTCGCGTCTTCCTTCGCGGTGTTGATGTTGGCGATGACTTTGTCCGTCGTCGCCTTGCTGTCGAGCACCTGTCCCATCAGGTTCAGGCCATCGATAACCTTCTGCACGCTGTCGGCCCCGGTGAAAATAACCGGCACGGGCAGGTCTTCGAACGGCTTGCGGAGCGTGGGCTGCGCCTGGATGACGGCATCGGCCACGACGAGGTCAGGCTTGAGCGCGAGAATCTCTTCGAAGTTCGGCTGGTAGGCCGTGCCCACTTCCTTCGCCGCCTTGGCAGCCTCCGGGAAGTCGACCGAGGCGCTTCGCCCGGCGACGGTGCCGCCCGCGGCGTAGACCATTTCGACGGCGGTCGGGCTGACCGCAACGATGACCTTCGGCTTCGCCTTGATTTCGACGCTGCGGCCGAGCTGATCGGTGACCTTGACCGGGTATGCGGCTGGCGCGGTGCTCGCGTTGGCGCTGGCGCTGGCCGCAGGAGACGCTGCTCCCTGCGTGGCAGTAGCTGGCGTGTCGTCATCACCGCCGCCGCAGGCTGCCGCGAAGATCGCAACGGCAGCGAGGGCAACGCTCAGGACACTAATGGTTGAGAACCTGCGGTAGAAACTTATCATTCTTACCAAGTTTTCTCTTTCTCTTTGTGAAAGCTCAAGATTACCAGAGTATAACACTGCCTCCGGTGCTGTCACGGCGGTGCCGGTATGCTTCGAACACAAGCCGTGGCGCACCAGATTGCGATTTCGCCGCCAACCCGTTCCTGACCACGAGCATGGCAAACTGCGAGTGCGGCCCGTGGCAACATAGGCGGCAATCAACCACAGGATGTCCGCCGTGACCCATCCCGAACTTCCCAACCTGCCCGGCTCGCCCCTCGAACTCTCCGGTGTCGAAAAGGCGCTCCTCGCCCTCAGCTACGGCGTCCACGTGATCGGGTCACGCGCCGCCGATGGGACGCTCAACGCGATGCTCGCAGACTGGGTGATGCAGGTCTCCTTTAAACCGCGCCTGCTCGCGGTCTCCATCGAGAACGACGCGCGCACGCTCCGCTTCATCAAGGAGACGAGGGCGTTCACGGTGAACCTGCTCCACGAAAAGGACGGCATCGAAATCGCCCGCAAGGTGGTGATGCCTTCGGAGGCCAGCAAAATTCGTGGGCGCTCCGAGCAAGCGGCAGCAAAGGTCATCGACAAGCTGGCCACCATCCCTCACGGCCTGCATGACAACGGCTGCCCGGTGCTCGACGAGGCGCTCGGCTGGATCGCCTGCGAGGCTGTCTCGTTCCATGAAACGGGCGATCACACCATCGTCGTCGGGACATGCCTCGACGGCGAACGCGTCCGCCCCGGCGAAATGCTCATCGAACGCGAACTGGGCTGGGAGTACGGGGGCTGAACCCGGGGCAGTTCGGCTTCAGTGCATATCTGCGGGCACGTACACGGCAGAGAGGAACCATGCTGGCCGGAAGCCGCAGCGCAGGGCGTTGTTCATTGAGCGAACGTTGGTGAACCCGTAGGTATAGATCGGCCACCGGCCCTGCCGGCGAATCCAGTGGACAGCGTGGATCGTCAGAACCGAGGCAAGGCCGCTGCCACGGTGCTCCCTCGCCACATCCAGGCCAATCTCATCGATGCCAGGATACTGGTCCCAGACACCGCACACCGCGGCCGTGCTTCCATCGGACGCTGTTACAGCAAACGCTGTCCGCGACCGGGCAATCCGGCGGAGTTCGTCTGCCTCACCAAGCGCATTGTCGAAGCGGCCATCCTCACGGAGCGCCGCCGCCTCTTCGAGCGACAGCTCCCGCAGCGTGAACCCGGCAGGCAGCGGCTGCGCCGGGAGTTCCTCGGCAAGCACGCATCCGCCGCTCGCGCTGTGCGACTTCGCGCCTTCGAACCCCAGTTCTCGCGCG
>JBDHWA010000302.1:0-3119 GCA_039809945.1 Dehalococcoidia bacterium
AACCTGCCGTCGGCGATGGCCGCGGCGCGACGCGAACTCTCCGGCTGGGCTCGCGAGGGCAAGCCGATCATCATCACCGAATACGGCGCCGATACCGAGCCCGGCATGCACCGGCTACCCGCCGACCCGTGGTCAGAGGAGTACCAGGTCGAGTACCTCGACGCCATGCACGCCGTCTTCGATGAGTTCGAAGAGATCGTCGGCGAACACGTCTGGAACTTTGCCGATTTCGCCACCCGCTCGGGAATCACGCGCGTGGGCGGCAACAAAAAGGGCCTCTTCACGCGCGAACGGCAGCCGAAAATGTCGGCCCACCACATCCGCCGCCGCTGGCTATCCCCGCCAGGAGGTTCTTTCGGGTGAACGAGAACAGCGTTGACGTGGTGCCAGGGTTTGGCTGAGGGTGGAGATGAACGGACTCAGGCGCCTTTCGGGCGGGCCTTCATGTCCCATTCCTGCCATGCGCAAGCTACCGCTGCCACCAGCAGATCGCCAGTGAGGCGAGTGACCTTGAATCCGCAGTGCTTGCCTTTTTCACGGGGGAACCCCTGGGGAAACGGGGGTTTGATCCGTTGGCAGACGTGCGGTGCGAACACAAATTCCGCGGTCTTTGCATCGAGAGTAAATCGGCCCTCGCCGTCCACGAGCGCGAAGCCCTCCGAGTTTAGCTCCCGTACGGAGTCCGTTCTCATGCTACGGATTTGCTGGGGGGCCCGGCACAGGTCCACAGGCACGAAAGGCACCTTGGAGGAACGTTGCTGTACCGCTTGACAGTATTCCTCCAAGCCAACGCTTGCGTATATGTCTCGATTGGCCACGAGCTGCCCCCTCTATTCCGACCCACCGCCCAATCACTGCCTCCAGATTCGGCAGGCCTTCTGGGATAGTGAGTAAGAGTTCGTTCCTCGACAAAATCGCCAGCGTCTGTTTCTCTTCAACGGCTCGCGGGCGTTCATAATCACCCAACGTGCCTGCGAATTCAACGACTGCCCGGCCTCGATAAGCCTAGTCTGCGCGCCTCACCTCTGAGGAATCTAGCTCCAATACATGGCCGTCACAGTTTTACTTCATAAGGGCTTGTCATTTACACCCTTCTTGGTCGTCCGGCGGCGGAGTTGTGTTGTATGACCAGCAGCCCGTGTTCGAGGGGTGCCTTGCGCACCGACACACCAGACGATCCGCTCGGCATTCCGTTGTTGCCTTCGCTCTTCTCAACGCCCTCTACGTGGTGCTGCTCTTGTTGTAAGAGTGCCTTGAGCCACTCAGACTCGGCTCACCTCCGTCATCCACGATCGTGCAGGCCTCGGTCATGGAGCGCCTTCGACGCCGTCCAGTATCGGCAGGAGGTATTCAAGAAACGCGGCCGGGGCTTCGGACATCGGGAAGTGGCCGAGCCCTGCCATCGGCGTGAACGTCGAACCGGCAATGGCCTCGTGCGCGGCCTGCCCGTGCGCGACAGTCGCAGAGTAGTCGTACTCGCCGGTGAGCAGATAGACGGGGCAGCGCGCGGTGTCGATGTTGGCCGCTTCGGTGCGGAGGTCGTGATCCTCGATGTAGAAGTAGAGGTCGCCGAGAAACGCCGGGGGCCAGCCCTGGCTATAGACGAAGACGGTTTCGCGCCTGAGGGCCTCAGGCGAGGTAGGCGACATGAGCCCGTACATCATCGTGGCCTTGTACTCGTTGCTCACGCGTGGGTGCCAGAAGCCGCTCAGCTGGCTGAGGTCGCCCTCAACCTTCAGTGCCGGCTCTACCGCAATGACCGCACGAAACTGGTCGGCGTGGTAACGGGCGAGGTCGAGCGCGAGCAGCCCGCCGATGGAGCAGCCCATGAACACGGGCCGGTCCAGGCCAAGGGCGGCGCTGAGGGCCAGCGGTACTGACATCGCGAAGCGGGTGGTCAGGCGGTATTCTTCGGCCCACCAGGCACGGCCCACCGGCGGGAGCGACTTGCCGTGGAAAGGCATGTCATAGGCGATGAGCCGGAAGCGGCTGGTGAGACGCTCGTCTTCGAAGAGGTGGCGCCACTGCGCTCCGTGCGCCCCGGCAGTGTGCTGCAGGAGGAGGGGGATGCCCGCGCCCGCCTCTTCGAAGTACACACGATGGTCGAGGCCATCGAGGTCAAGGTGCACGTAGCGCCCCACGGGGCTGTCGAACCGCGCCATCAGTTCACCTCCTCGCGGAGCAGGTCCACAAACCTGCGGACGGCGGGATAGTACTGCCAGAGCGTCTCGGCCTCCGCGTCAATGACCATCCCGCCCACAGCTGCGGGCAGGATATCGTTGAAGAACGGTGGCGGGATCGGCGCGAGCACCTTCGCCCAGGTCTCCGGCGGCGCCGCGAGACGGATGGCGCGACCACCAGCCTCGCCCGCGGCGGGCGTCAGCTTGCCGTCGTTCACGGCGAATCGGAGGACGTTGTTCCCGAGGTCGACCTCCAGAGAACCATCCCAGTAGCGGGCCGCAAGTCTGAACTCTCCATCACCAGCTGCGCGGGCTGCCAGGCTGGCAGCAGTCACCGATCGCGAGTCGGTCACGCTTCGACTCCATTGCGAACTACCAGCAACAACGGCCCGGCACCGCAACCGTCGGGGCGCCGCGGGCAGGGCTGTGGCCAGGCCGCCGAATCCTAGCCCACGCTCGAGACGTTCACAAGTCGTTGTGCTGGCTCACGACGTTCGTGACGCTCCTGTGGGTGGTGTGGTGGTAAAGCTTTGGCTGAGGAACTCGGTGGGGGTGTTGACGCCGTCGACGGGGTGGACTGCTTGAGGACGACGCCAGGCTCCGAGTGCACGTCCATCGTCTCGAGTTGGACGATGTCCCCGGGGGAGCCTTGCTTCGTACTCTTCTGGCTTGCGCGAGGCGACCGACCGCTACCCTCCCGCCTCATCCGCGAGAAATGGCGCGAATATCCCGGGATCGACCGCGTAGACCGCGGGGTGGGCGGCTGCCTCGCGAGCGGCCTCCTGTAGCCGCGCCGATGCTGCTGGCTCGCCACGAATCCGGGCCACGGCCGCCATGCCAAGCAGGCACAACGCCCGGCCATCGGCATTGGCGTAGTCCTCCCAGGTGGAGAGGCTGTCCTCCAGGGCGGAGGCCGCCGCCTCGATGTCTCCGAGGTGC
>JBDHWA010000303.1:0-3094 GCA_039809945.1 Dehalococcoidia bacterium
GGCTCGGCGATCGGCACGAGCGTCGCGGCGAGTTGTGCTTCTCGCTGCTTCGAACGCGAGATGAACCAGCCGGCCCCCGCGCAAACGGCGGCGATCATGAAGAATGGGAGCTTCGGCAGGCCCGGCATGACGCCGAACAGTCCGAGCATCGCCGCGGCGATGTAGAGCGGCCGCGATTGCGCGGTCATCTGCGAGAACATCTGTGAGCCAAGGCTCGTTTCGCTCGCGGCGCGGGTGACGATGATGCCGGTCGCCGTCGAGATGAGGAGCGCCGGCAACTGGGAGACGAGTCCGTCGCCGACGGTGAGGTTGGCATAAATGTGGAGCGCCTCGGCCGGGCCAACTCCCTGCTGCAGCGTCCCGATACTGAGTCCGCCGATGATGTTGACGAGAATGATGACGATGCCGGCGACAGCATCGCCCTTCACGAACTTCGATGCGCCGTCCATCGCACCGTAGAAATCCGCTTCCATGCCGATGGAACGGCGGCGTTCGCGGGCCTGCGCCTCGTCGATGATGCCTGCGTTGAGGTCGGCATCGATCGCCATCTGCTTGCCGGGCATCGCGTCGAGGGTGAAACGGGCCGCCACTTCGGCGACTCGCCCGGCGCCGTTCGTAATCACCACGAACTGGATGACCACCAGGATGAGGAAGACGACAAGCCCGACGACGAGGTTCCCGCCGACCACGAAGCTGCCGAAGGAATGCACCACCGACCCCGCTTCGCCGTGGAGGAGGATGAGCCGCGAGGTCGACACGTTGAGCGCCAGGCGGAAGAGCGTCGTCACCAGCAGCAATGACGGGAACACCGAGAACTTCAGCGGCTCCTCGGTGTAGACCGCGACGAGGAGGATGACCACCGAAGCGGCGATGTTGATCGTCAGCAGCATGTCCAGGAGGACAGGCGGCAGCGGGATGATCATCATCCCGACGATGGTGATGATGCCCGCAGCGAGGAGGATGTCAGACTGGCCGAGCAGCCGCCCGAGTCCGAGACCGCCGGCCGGGCGAGCCTGCGCCTGGACCGTCATGCGTCACCTCCAGGCGTTGCCGATGCGAATCGCCGGCGCGCAGCCGCGTTCTTGTCCCGCAGGGCGTAGACCCAGGCCAGCAGTTCGGCCACGGCATGGAACAGGTTCGCCGGGATGTACGAGCCGACCGGGGCCGCAGCATGCAGCGCCCGCGCCAGCGGCGGCTCTTCGAGCACGGGAACGCCGTTCTTCATCGCCACTTCGCGAATCCGCCTGGCCAGGTGGTCGGCGCCCTTCGCGACCACCATCGGCGCCTGCATCTGGACCGGGTCGTACTTCAGGGCGACGGCGTAGTGGGTCGGGTTCGTCACCACCACGTCGGCGGTCTTGACGGCCGACATCATCCGGTTCATGAGCTGCTGCCGTCGGCGGCGAATGGCGGCCCGCACCTGCGGGTCACCATCGTTCTCCTTCATTTCCTGCTTCAGCTCTTCCCGCGTCATCATCAACTGCTTGATGTGGCGGCGGCGCTGCCAGGCATAGTCGGCGACGGCCATGACCAGCAGCGCCGCGGTCGCCTTGAACGCGATGTCGAAGCCCAGCGAGACCATCCGCCCCGCGCCCTCGCCGACGGAGAACTGGGCAAGGGTCGAAAGCTCGCTCATCTGACCCTTGAGCGTGATGTACACCACCACCGAGACCACGGTGAACTTGAAGAGCGACTTCCCGAGCCGCATCAGGCCATCCACGGAGACGAGGCGCTTGAGCCCGGATCCGGGGTTCAGACGGTTCATGTTCGGCTTCAGGCCATTCCCGCTGAGCAGGAGGCCCGTCTGGGCGACGTTCAGGACGATAGCCGCGATGGCCAGTAGGCCGAGGAGCGGCAGCATCGCCGAAATCATCTGCCAGGCCGAGTCTTTGCCGAGTTGGAACGCGCTCTCGCGGGTCATCTCGCCCGAGGCCGGGTGGGCCAGCCCGTTCCGCAGCAGCCTCTCCATGTCGCCCCAGAGGCGCGGCCCCAGCATCTTCAGCCCGGCGACGGCGAGGAAGAGCACGCCGATGGTCACGAGTTCATCACTGCGCGCGACGTTGCCCTTCTGGCGGGCATCTTTCAGCCGCTTGGGAGTGGGCGCCTCAGTCCGTTCGCCGGCCATTAGTTCGCGCTCCCGAGAAGGACACGGCTCGAACCGGCGAGCGACGTGCCGAGCACGCCGTGGAGCAGCGTCACCGTCGCAGGCAGCGCCGCGCCAAGGACCAGAACGCCGACAAGGATCTTGATCGGCGCGCCAACCATCAGCACCTGCATCTGCGGCACCGTGCGCGAGGCAAGGCCCATCCCGAGGTCAGTGAGCACCAGCGCGGCCATCACCGGCATCGCCAGGCGCACCGCTGTCACCGTGAGCCCCGCGATCAGGCTCGTTATCCCGTCCGGGGTCACCACGAACGGGTCGAAGGTGCCGAGGGGGACGGCCCGCGTGGTTTCGGCCAGCGTCTGCACTACGAGGTAGTGGCCATTGATCGAGAAGAAGACCAGCGTCACGAGCAGGCTGTAGAACTGGTCGAATGACCCGAACTCGGCGCCCGTGATGGGGTCGAATACTGCGCCGAGGCCGAAGCCCATCTGCAGGCCAATGATCCGCGAGGCCATCTGCACACCGATGAACACGAGGTTCATCACCATGCCGAGCGCAAGGCCGAAGATGACCTCGCGGGCCGCATCGTCGATCAGCGGTCCGAAGGTCGCGGGCGGCGCAGGCGGGTTGTCCTTCTGGAGGGGCACGAGGACCAGCGAGAAGAAGATGGCGAACCCGATCTTGGTGTAGGCGGGGATCCCCTTGTGGCTCAGCAACGGGGCGGAAACGAGCATCGAACTCGTCCGCAACAGGATGAGGAAGAAGGCGTAGGTGTACTGCGGCGAGACGGTGAATTCTTCCATGTCAGCGCCCGTAACTCGCGGCGTTGGCGAAGAGCCCGGCCGAGAAACTCAGCAGCGTCTCCATCATCCAGGGCCCGAAAATCAGCATCGCCACGAACGCGCCGATGAGCTTCGGCACGAACGTGAGGGTGGCTTCGTTGACCTGGGTGACCGCCTGGATGAGGCTCACGACGACGCCGATGACGAG
>JBDHWA010000304.1:0-3085 GCA_039809945.1 Dehalococcoidia bacterium
TGAACGGCAGAGTCCCCTCGCCGTTCGCGCACCGGACAACGGGGATGCGCTGCTTGCGGAGGTGTTCGTGGGCGAGCCGGGCATTCGGCGCCCACGCTTCCGTGGCGATGAGCCGTGCGAAGTGGCTCCCGGCGGCAATCCGGGCAAGGACTTCGCCGCCGCCCGTTCCGAGGTCAATCGCACAGCGCGAAAGACGGAGTGCTTCGTGCGCGAGTGCTTCGTAGTCCCACGGGATCGGCGGGCCTATGTGGCGCGAATCGATGAACCCGGGGTCCCAGCCGGTCTTCGTCCTCGCGTACGCCTCCGCCGCCAGGAGTTCGTCGTACGGCTGCTGGGACACGGCGGTACCTACCGAATCATCTTCCTGCGCTTGGCCGCGTTGCTGCCTTTGCCCTTCGGGGCGTTCTGGCCGCCGCCAAGCGTGCGAATCTGTTCGTCGCTGGGCCCGCTGGACTTCGCCAGCACGGGTGCTGCGACCTTCTTCCGTTCGGGCTCGCCGCCGCTCCCGTTAGCGCTCGCCGCTGCCTGGGCCGCCGCGATGTCGCCCGGAGAGGGTTCGACCGGCTGAGCAATGGGAGCAGCGTTCTCCTGCTGGACGATGCGGACTTTGAACACGGTCCGCGCCACCTGGCGCTGGATGTTCTGAACGAGCTGCTGGTACATGTCGTGGCCTTCGCGCTTGAAGGCAACGAGGGGGTCGACCTGGGCGTAGGCCTGGAGGCCGATGCTCTGGCGAAGCTCTTCGATGGCGGTGAGGTGTTCGCGCCAGTGCGTGTCGATGGCCTCGATCAGGAGCCAGTGCTCGACCTTGCGCATGTTCTCTTCGCCGATGGCCTGTTCCATCTGCTCGTAGCGGTCCTCCGCACGGTCGAGCATCTCGTCCTGCAGTTCCTCACCGAGGTCCTGCATCTCCTCGATGCTCGGGACGTCCTCGGGCGGGAAGACCTCGCGCAGTTCGGCGTGGGCCAGTTCGAGCGCATCGAGGTCATGGCTCCCGGTGCGAGCCACGATCTTCTCGATCTCGGGCAGGAGCATGTGGTCGAGGACGTTCGCGCGGGTGTCGACGCCCTTCAGGATCATGTCCCGCTGGTCATAGATCTGCTTGCGGTGTTCGTTGATGACGTCGTCGAACTCGACGAGCCGCTTGCGGATGTCGAAGTTGTGGCCTTCGACCTTCGTCTGGGCTTGTTCGATGGCGCGGGTGACCATGCGCGATTCGAGGGGCATCTCCTCGGTCATCCCGAGCTTCTGCATCATGCCGGGGACCCATTCAGGGGCGAAGCGCTTCATGATGTCGTCGCCGAAGGAGACGAAGAACCGCGACGAACCCGGATCGCCCTGGCGGCCAGCACGGCCGCGAAGCTGGTTGTCGATGCGGCGGGATTCGTGGCGCTCGGTGCCGAGCACGTGGAGGCCTCCGACGTCGGCCACGCCCGCCCCGAGCTTGATGTCGGTGCCGCGGCCGGCCATGTTCGTCGCGATGGTCACCGCGCCGCGCTGGCCGGCATCCTTCACGATGAGCGCTTCGCGTTCGTGCTGCTTCGCGTTCAGGACTTCGTGCGGGATGCCCTTGCGCGTCAGCAGGCTGGCCAGGTACTCCGACTTCTCAATAGACGTGGTGCCAACGAGGACCGGGCGGCCCTGCTTGTGCATCTCCTCGATTTCACCGACGACGGCGTTGAACTTCGCGCGTTCGTTGATGTAGACGACGTCCGATTGGTCGTCTCGGATCATCGGCCGGTTGGTCGGGATGACGATGACGTCCAGCGAGTAGATCTTCGAGAACTCCTCGGCTTCGGTCTCGGCAGTACCGGTCATCCCGGCGAGCTTTTCGTAGAGGCGGAAGAGGTTCTGGAAGGTGATGGTTGCGTAGGTAATGGACTCGCGCTGGACAGGGACGCCTTCCTTGGCCTCGCAGGCCTGGTGGATACCGTGGCTCCAGCGGCGTCCCGGCATGAGGCGGCCAGTGAACTCGTCGACGATGATGATTTCGCCGTCCTTGACCACGTAATCGCGGTCGATGCGCTTCAGGTACTCCGCGTCGAGAGCGGCTTCGAGGTGGCGAGCGAGACGGGCGTCGCCACCGAAGACATTGTCGATGCCGAGGGCGCGTTCGACCCGGCTGATGCCCTCCTCGGTGAGGGCGATGTGCTTCGCCTTGTGGTCGATGGCGTAGTCGCGCTCCTCGGTCAGGTTTTTCACAGCGCGCGCGAACTTCACGTAGGTGCCGCTCGCCTCTTCGGCGTTGCCGCTGATGATGAGCGGCGTGCGCGCCTCGTCGATGAGGATGTTGTCGACCTCGTCAATGATGGCGAAGTAGAGCGGGCGCTGCGCCTTCTCGTCCCATTCGCGAACCATGTTGTCGCGGAGGTAATCGAAGCCAAACTCGTTGTTCGTGCCGTAGGTGATATCGGCGCGGTAGACGTCCCGGCGGGAGCAGGGACGAAGCTCTTCGAGGCCGCCGGTGCTGCCTTCCTCGCCGGGCACGTAGCCGGGTTCGTACATGTACGAGACGCCGTTGTTCTGGATGACGCCGATGGTCATGCCGAGCGCGTGGTAAACGGGGCCGTACCAGGTGGCGTCACGCCGGGCGAGGTAATCGTTGACGGTGATCACGTGGACGCCGCGTCCGGCGAGCGCATTGAGGTAAACCGGCGCGACGCCCGTGAGGGTCTTGCCTTCACCGGTTCGCATTTCGGCGATCTTGCCTTCGTGGAGGGTGATCCCGCCCATGAGCTGGACGTCGTAGGGGCGTTCGCCGACTTTCCGGAATGCGGTTTCGCGAGCGACCGCGAAGGCCTCGGGAAGGATGTCGTCGAGCGTCTCGCCATCGGCGAGGATCTCCTTGAACTCCGCGGTCTTGGCGAACAGTTCCTCATCGCTCAGCGCGGCCGTTTCGTCGGCGTAGGAGTTGATCTCGTCAACAATCGAGGAAAGCCGCTTGAGCTCTTTCTCGTTGGAATCTCCGAGAATGCGGCTGATGAATCCGAGTTTGGGCATAGAGCCAGTGTACTCGAATACGGAAAGACGAAAGAGAAAGACGCTTACATTGCCCGGGTGATGGCGGTGGCCAGCGCCGCGGCGA
>JBDHWA010000305.1:0-3085 GCA_039809945.1 Dehalococcoidia bacterium
GAGTGGTGCGCCCAGGCTGCTGAAGAAGTACCGCGACGGGCTTACCGGCCTCGTCCGCGTCCTCGCCCTCTCGCCGGACGGGAGCCACGCGCGGATCCTCCTCGTCACGCCGCGCGAACCGCTGCTCGTGGACATCGACAAGGCGTCGATGGACCGGTTCCTCGCTCAGAACCCGCACCCCGTGGGCGCCACCGTCCGCGTGGTCGATGCGCCTGATCTTCCGAAGGGGGTGTTCCGGCTGGAAGGCGTGCCGTCGGACGGCGCAACGCCACTTCCCACCAGCGCCAGCCCGCAGTTCGAGAACATTCGCGGCGTGGTAACTGGCCGCACCGGCAACGTCTACATGGTCCGCACCGAACGCGGCGTGACCCCGGTGGTGGTCCGCCGGACGACAACGATCCGCGTCGGCGACAGCGGGCTGACGCTCGAAGACGTGCTCGCCGGGTCGCCCGTCGTCGGTCACGAGGTCTCGGTCTCCGGCAATCCCGACGCGGCAGGCGGGCGCCGGATCTTCGCAACCCTCATCGTCGTGTTGGGAAAGGCGAACTGACCCGGGCCACGCCCGTGCGCTTGAGTCCACCGGGTGCAGGGCCGAACCTTAGAACGATCCCCTTCCCGAAGGTTCGCCCTCATGGCTGATTCGCAGGCCCGCTGGCTCGTCACCGGCGGCACCGGCTTCCTTGGTTCCCACATTGCCCGGCGGCTCATCGCCGACGGCATTCACCCGGTGCTCTTCGACATCGCGCGCCTCCCGCCGGATGACGACGACATCAAGGACCAGGTGACGGTCATCGACGGCGACGTCCAGGACCGCGAGGCCATCCGTGCTGCGCTCGAAGGCGTCTCGCACGTCATCCACACCGCGGCGGCGCTGCCCATCCAGGTTTCAAAGAAGAAGATCTACGCCTCCAACGTCCGCGGCACGCGCTACGTCCTCCACGAGGCGCTGCAGGCCGGGGTGAAGCGCGTGGTGTTCATCTCCAGCACGGCCGTCTACGGCGTGCCGAAGGTCCACCCCATCGACGAAGAGTCGCCGATGATCCCGCTCGGCCACTATGGCTCGTCCAAGGTGGAAGCGGAGAAGATCTGCCACCAGTACCAGCAGCGCGGGCTCGAGGTGAACATCATCCGGCCGAAGACGTTCCTCGGCACCGGGCGGCTCGGCGTCTTCGAGATCCTCTTCGAATGGATCGCCGAGGGACGCCGCATCCCTCTCCTCGGCAACGGCGAAAACCACTACCAGCTGCTCGAAGTGACCGACCTCGTCGACGGCATCGTGAAGGCGGCGACGGTCGAAGGCGTGACCAACGAGACGATGAACATCGGCGCGGACCGCTACCAGACCCTGAACCAGGACATGCAGGCGCTGTTCGACCACGCGAATTCGGGTTCGAAGCTGTGGCACCTGCCGGCGCGGCCCGGCGAGTTCGCCCTCCGCGGGCTCGAACTGGCGCACCTCTCGCCCCTCGCCGCCTGGCACTACGGCACCATGTGGCGGGATTCGTACGTGGAAGTGGACAAGGCGAAGCGCCTGCTCGGCTGGCAGCCGCAGTATTCGAACGCGGAGGCGCTCATTCGCGCATGGGACTGGTACGTGGAGAACAAGGGCCGCTACGACACCGGCGTGACTCACCGCGTGGCCTGGCAGAAGGGCGCGCTCGCCATCATGCGCCGAATCGCCTGAGGCAACCTGCGTAGAATCGCCTCCACTACTTGCGGAGGCCTGCCATGACCAGCCCGAACATCCCCAACCTCCCCGGCATGGGGAACGCGCCAACCATGCGGGAGCAGCTTTCGACCGTGACAGACCGCGTCCTGCTCTACTGCGACCGCGCCGTTGAGGGCCTCACGGTCGAGCAGTTCTGCGACACGCGCGGCGGCGTAACCAACAGCATCGGCTGGGACGTCTGGCATGTGGTCCGGACGATCGACAACATCATCCACTTCGTCTTCGAACGGGAGCAGCCGGTCTGGCTTCAGCAGTCCTTCCATGAGCGCTGGGACCTGCCGAAGGTGGACCAGGGCACCGGGCAGGACCCGGACGACGCCTACAGCATGCGCTTCCCCGAACCTGCTGAGTTCAAGCTGTACACGAAAGCGGTCCGCGAAGCCGTCACGCCGCGCATCGCCGGCATGAGCGACGCCTACCTCGCGGAAGTGCAGACCATCCGGCCGTGGGGGCCAATCCCGCGGGTAGAGGCCATCCTTCACGGGCTCATCGGGCACGGAAACGGGCACCTTGGCCGGGCGAGCTACGCACGGACGTTGTTCGGCCTCGAGGGCCTTCCCTACTGAGTTGTGCGGGCGGGGAGTCCCCCGAAACGGGCGTCTCTGCCACGATGGTGCGCATGGCGTTTCGCAAGCTTCTCGGCGGCGGCGGGCCGCGCTTCGCGGCGGACTGGTTGGTGGTCGGCCTCGGCAACCCCGGCGAGCAGTACGCACGGACACGCCACAACGTAGGCTGGTGGGTGATCAACACCCTCGCCAAGCGCGCCCACACCCAGCCCAAGACGACCGGGTCGCTGATGGCCATCGGCGTCGGCGAACTGCAGGGGCAGCGCATCGCCCTCGTGAAGCCGAAGACGTACGTGAACCTGAGCGGCCGCGCGGTCACCCAGGCGCTCCAGTGGACCGGCACGGACATCGCGCACACCATCATTCTTTATGACGAGTTAGACCTGAACGTCGGCGCCCTGCGGATCCGGGCTGGCGGCGGACACGGAGGCCACAACGGCCTCAAGAGCATCGGCCAGGCCGAGGGCCTCGATTTCGTCCGCATCCGGGTCGGCATCGGCCGGCCGCACATCAACGGCGAACCCACGTGGGACCCGGAGCACGTCGGCCCGTGGGTGCTTGGCGCGCCGCACGGCGAGGATAAGCGCCTCCTCGACGAGGCCGTGGAACTCGCCGCCGATGCAGTCGAATGCATCATGACCGACGGCGTCGATGTGGCCGGGAGCCGTTACAACCGGCGGTGATTGCGGCGCGCCAAGGTGACGGCCATACTCGCCGGCATGCCTGAACGCGCCGCTCTCCTCGGCGGAGAACCCGCCGTCTCCGCCCCCACGCCGCCCTGGCCGCTGGT
>JBDHWA010000306.1:0-3081 GCA_039809945.1 Dehalococcoidia bacterium
GTGGTCCACTCCGCGTGCCACGGCAGTTCCGCGTACTTCGGGGCGATGGTCTGGCTGCGGGCCGTGTTGATGATCGTGCCGCGGCTGGTCCCGAGGAGCCCCGCGATAGCCGGCGAAGGCTTCGGTTCGAGGACGTGGGCCGGGTCATCGAACGCTGCTGCCACCTGCCCCGCCGGCGTGACCAGCCGGTATCCGCTCTCGACCTCGATGACGAGCGCCTCGCTTGCGCCCGACCATGCCTGGCCGGAGGCGGAGAGGGCCCTGCCAACGAGCCCCGCGCCGAGAAACTGCGCCGCCGGCGCGTTCGGCTGCCGGTCGACCACGGTGACGGCGCTGACCGCTGCATAGCCGCCTTCACCGAATGATTCGATCCTCCCGGGCGACCACGCGACGGCGATGTACTTCCCGTTCGGCGAGACCGCGCCACGGTCAATGCCGCCGGGCTTTTCGACGCCCTCCCAGGTGAACCACTGGCGGGTTGGCTCGCTGCTGCGGTCCAGGGCGAAACCGAGCGCGCCGGGGAGCGCCTCGATGCTGGCCCGGTTCGTGTTGATGCCGGTGGCCAGCTTGGTGACGGCGCCGGTCGTCAGTTCGAACAGGTAGAGCGAGTCCCCGGCGAGGAGGGCCGCGCGGCGGCCGTCCGGCGAGGTCAGTCCTTCACTCGCGGGCTCGCCGGTGACGCCCGTGTCACGGAGTGAGCCTGTGGCCAGGTTGGCGACCTGGATGGCTGCCCGTCCGCCGGAAGCCGCCGCCACGAGGATGAGCGGACCGTGGGCCGCGCCGCGCAGGGGCTGCATGCCACCGGTGAATTGCATCGCCCGGCCCGTGGCGCGTTCGACAATGATGTAGGGGCTGCCTTGCTGGTTCGCGTTGAACACGAGCAGCGACCCATCGGGGCTGGCAAGCAGGCTGTAAAACGTCGAGTCGCCGCCGGGGAAGGACCAGGTTTCGAGGGAACCGTCGGCAGCACTGAGGAAACCGAGTCCGTGGCGGACGGTTACCTGCTCGCCGGCTGCGAAGACGCGCTTTTCGAGGGGCGACGTTGTCGCGGTCAGCGTGGCCCCGGCAGCTGCGGGTGCGGTGGGAGAACTGGCGGCAGCAGTGCCCGTGGTTGCCGTCGCGGTGGCCGCGGGCGGCGGTGCGTCACCGTTTCCGCCGAAGACGCTGCGGAGCACCACCGCGCCGGCAAGCGTGGCCGTAACCACGCTTGCCAGGGCAAGTGGCCGCCGGAGGCGAAATGCCATCGCTGTGTCCGCACGCTCCCGTCAGTAGGAACGTAACAGCCCGCCGAAAAGTTCCCGGCGCCAGGCCCAATTGCCAGAGTTTTACAAACGGCGGTGAGGAACGGCCTTAGCCGAGCACCTCGTACAGCTTGTGGGACTTGAGGAAGGGGTTGTCCTTGTAGTTGGCGTAGCTCTCGCCCCGGTGGCCCTGGGTGAAGTTGTCCGACGTGATCCACGCTTCGAACGCCTTCTCGTCGGTGAAGCGGGTGAGCACCACGTACTCGCCGCGGTCCGAGAGCGCCAGCAACTCGGTCGAGATGAACCCGGGGAAGGTGTCGACCGCGCCAACGCGGCTCTTCCAGTTCTTTTCGAAGCCCTCGCGCGCCTCGGGCGGCAGAGAGATGGGGAAGTAGGAAATGACGGCCATGGAAGGGACTCCGTGCTTGAGAGTGGTCAGGTCAGGATAGCGAACAAGAGGTAATGCTCACGTTGGCCGGCGTAGTGCGGCTGGAGTGTTCGCGGCCTCGCCAGCGCAGACGAACGTGCCCCCTCCCGGGGGAGGGGGCACGCGCGGATGGGTGCGGGAATGGGCCTAGCCCACGCTGACCACTTCGCCTTCGACGACATCGCCGTCGTTGGCTGTGCCGGTGGCCCGCTCTCCCGGCTGGCTGGAGAAGGTGTACGCGCCGTCTTCGAAGCCGACGGTGACCCTGGCCCCTTCCTCGAACTCCCCGGCAAGCACGCGCTTCGCCAGTTCGTTTTCGATGCGGCGCTGGACCGTGCGGCGCAACGGCCGCGCGCCAAACGCCGGGTCGTAGCCTTCGCGAACCAGTTCGTCCTTCGCCGCCGGGGTGAGGTCGAAGTCCAGCTTCCGTTCGCTCAGCCGTCCCCGCACTTCGGCGACGAGGATGTCGACGATCTTCAGGAGTTCGGCCTTGGTCAGTGGTTCGAACACGACGATCTCGTCGATCCGGTTGAGGAACTCGGGCCGGAAGAACTCGCGGAGGGCCTTCTCTATCGAGGCCTGCAGGTCGTGAACCACCGTGCCGTCCGGCCGCTGGGTGAACCCGAAGGTCGCGCGTTCTTGGGCGCCGGTGCCGAGGTTGCTCGTCATGATGATGACGGTGTTGCGGAAGTCCACTGTGCGGCCCTGGCCGTCGGTCAGGCGGCCGTCGTCGAGCACCTGGAGGAGCGTGTTGAAGACGTCCGGGTGCGCCTTTTCGATCTCGTCGAAGAGGATGACGCGGTAGGGCCGGCGGCGGACCGCCTCGGTCAGGCTGCCGCCTTCGTCGTATCCCACGTAGCCGGGAGGCGCGCCGATGAGGCGGCTCACCGTGTGCCGTTCCTGGTACTCCGACATGTCGATGCGGACCATCGCGTCTTCGTCGTCGAAGAGGTACTCGGCCAGCGTCTTGGCCAGCTCCGTCTTCCCGACGCCGGTGGGGCCGAGGAAGATGAACGAGCCGATCGGCCGCGTCGGGTCCTTCAGGCCGGCGCGGGCCCGCCGGATGGCGTCCGAAACCGCGACGATCGCGCGGTCCTGGCCGATGACCCGCTCGTGGAGGTAGTCCTCCATCCGCAGGAGCTTGTCCTGCTCGGTTTCTTCGAGCCGCGAGACCGGGATGCCGGTCATCTGGCCGACGAGCCGGGCGATGTCCTCGGCGGTGATAATGTTGTCCGCCTCTGGGTGCTCTTTCGCCCATTCGGCCTTGCGCTCGTTGTACTCATCCTGCAGGCGGATGACCTCCTGCTTGATGCGCGCGGCCCGTTCGTAGTCTTCCTTCTGGATGGCAGCCTCGGTCTCGTCGGCGAGCGCTTCGAGACGCACCTGGAGGTCGCGGATGTTGTCCGGCAGCGA
>JBDHWA010000307.1:0-3076 GCA_039809945.1 Dehalococcoidia bacterium
CGCCAGTCGCCAAGTTCGTCACGGAAGCGCTCGACGACAACAGTCCGGTCAGTTGGAAGGTGACCTGTTTCGCTCTTTTCTTCTGCGAGGTAGTCGAGAAGGTTCCCCGCGGCGTTCGTATCCAGGTCGTGTTCGGTCGTGAGCCGAGCCATAGCTGCGTCGCGGTCACGGATTTGCGCCAGGTCCCGGGTGAATTGCCCGATCGCTCGCCCGAACTCCAGCGGGCGGCCGACGCCATCGCCCTTCCAGAACGGCATCTTCCCCGGTTCGCCCGGGGCTGGCGAAACAATCACCTGGTCACGAGTTATCTGCTCGATTCGCCAGGTCGTCGCGCCGAGGAGGAACGTCTCGCCGGGACGGCTCTCGTAGACCATCTCTTCGTCGAGTTCGCCCACGCGCGGCCCGCCGATGCCAAGGAAAACCCCGTACAGCCCACGGTCCGGGATGGTTCCGGCGTTGACGAGGGCGATGGTGCGGGCGTCGCGCCTGCTGGAAAGGACGTTCGTCTCGCGGTCCCAGAGGATCCGTGGCTTGAGGTCGGCGAACTCGTCTGACGGGTACTGGCCCGCGAGCATGCCAAGCACTCCCTCAAGCTGTTCCCTGCTGAGACTGGCGAAGTTGTACGAGCGGCGAACGAGTTCGTACAGCTCATCGACCGTCAGGTCATCAGCCGCACACATCGCGACCACCTGCTGGGCGAGGACATCGAGCGGGTTGCGGGGAACCTCCGTCTTTTCGATGAGCCCTTCGCGCATCCGCTTCGTCACCACGGCACACTCGAGCAGGTCACCACGGAACTTTGGGAAGATGCGCCCGATACTGGTGGCGCCAACCTGGTGGCCGGCCCGGCCAACCCGCTGCAAGCCGCGGGCCACGGACTTCGGCGATTCGACCTGGATGACAAGGTCGACGGCTCCCATATCGACACCCAGTTCCATCGAACTGGTACAGACGAGACCGGGGAGTTGGCCCGACTTCAGCAACTCTTCCGCTTCGAGCCGCTGTTCTCGGGAAACCGAACCGTGGTGCGCGCGCAGCAGTTCTTCGCCAGCAAGTTCATTGATCCGGGCGGCCAGCCGTTCGGCAAGCCGGCGGTTGTTCACAAACAGCAAGGTCGAACGGTGCGCGCGGACCAGTTCGAGCATCTCGGGATAGATAGCTGGCCAGATCGACGTGCGCGCTTCGGCGCTGACCTCGGACTCAGGGATTGGGCCCGTCAGTTCGCCCAGCCGCGTCATATCCTCGACCGGCACAACGACCTTCAGGTCGAGGTCACGCCTCGCGCCGGCATCAGCGATCCGAACCTGCCGGTCGCCACCGAGATACTTCGCCACTTCCTCCAGTGGCCGCTGCGTCGCTGAAAGCCCGATGCGTTGGAACGGGCGGCCGCAGAGCTTTTCGAGCCGTTCGAGCGAGAGCGAAAGGTGTGCGCCGCGCTTTGTCCCCGCCATGGTGTGGATTTCGTCAACGATGACGGTGTCGACGGTCTCCAGCACTGCTTTCGCCTGCGACGTGAGCATCAGATAAAGCGACTCGGGGGTCGTAATGAGGATGTCCGGTGGGTCGCGGCGAAGGTCTGCGCGTTCCCGGGCCGGGGTGTCGCCAGTTCTCGTTGCCACCGTTATGTCAGGAATGGGAAGCCCCTCGCGAGCTGCCGCGATGCGCAAACCGGCCAGCGGCGCCCGGAGGTTTCGCTCAACATCGTAGGAGAGGGCCTTGAGCGGCGAGATGTACAGGACCGACGTTCCGGCCCGCACGGCCTTCCCGTTCTTTCCCGTTGGCAGGGGCGGGCGGTTGGCGAGGCGGTCCAGGCACCATAGAAACGCGGCGAGCGTCTTGCCCGAGCCTGTCGGCGCAAGAAGCAGCGTATGCTCACCGGCGGCGATCGCATCCCAACCCAGTTCCTGCGCAGGGGTCGGCGCGGCGAACGCGTCCGCGAACCACGCGCGCGCCGCCGGGGAGAAGCGCTCGATTGCCGATGCTGCTGGCGCTGATGTCACCCGGCTATTCTGTCAGATATTTCAGGATTAGCACACCTGTTCGATTTACTGCGTCTTCTTCGCAGCGGGGCGCCTGGCCGGGGTTTTCGCCTTGGACGGCGCAGCCAGGGGCGGAATGACCTCCGGAACGCGCGGAGGGTTCGTGACGAAGCCGAGGTGCGCCCGCTTTTCGTCTGATTCCGGATGGATCTCTACCCGGTAGATGGTCTGGAAAGGCACGAAGATCTGGGCCTGGTGCGGGTGGTCCGGGCGCGCAGTGCTCAGCGCCACCCACTGGTCCGACACCCCGCTGATCCCGTTCACGTAGTGCGTCGCACCGTCCACGGTGCTGACTTCAACGACCGGAATCTGGCACCCGACCTGGCGGCAGAACTCCCCGATCGCCGGGGGCAGGATCTGCTCGAAAAACACCCGGTCGAAGGGAAGGCCGGTCGACGCCGGCGCTGCCGGTTGTGCGGCAGTAGCGGGGGGAGGCACAACTCCCGGAGGAAGGTAAATCACACGGGACGGGAGGTTCATACAGGGAGCCTATGCCCCTCCGTAGAACGTGACAACCGTCACAGCGGCGGCAGTGAACGTTCCGGATAGTACGTAGACGAGCGGCAGGACTATGGCTATGATTTTCATAGCGACCGGGTTCTTGCCGACCCTGTGAATCTAACGCTGGAGGCGTCCACTCATGACCACCGAGTCCGCAGCTTCAACCGTGCTCGTCAACATCACCGATAAGGCTGCAGAGAAGGCCAGGGCGCTTCTCGAAGCCCGTGAGCTCACCGATGGCGCCTTGCGCGTCTTCGTGGCCGGGGGTGGCTGCAGCGGCTACCAGTACGGCATGGCCCTTGCCCGCTCGGCCGAAGACGACGACATCATCCTCGAGCAGTCCGGCGTCAAGATCGTCATCGATCCGGAAAGCGCCCAGTACCTCAGCGGCGCCGAAATCGACTACGTCGACGACATCATGAAGAGCGGCTTCTCCATCTTCAATCCGAACGCGACGAAGTCCTGCGCCTGCGGATCGAGCTTCCAGACGGAAGACGGCAGCGGGCAGCCTCGCTCCTGCGGCAGCTAAGCTGCGA
>JBDHWA010000308.1:0-3074 GCA_039809945.1 Dehalococcoidia bacterium
TGTAATCCACGCCTGCCGGCGTCGGCCGTTCGCCTGCCGCCACTCTGCCGAAAGCAGGCGTCATCTCCCGGTACCAACCGGCCATGTGAGCCAGCAACTGGGAGAGGTTCCACGTCCCCAGCCAGACTTCGTCGAAGTCCGAGTCGCTCAGGCGTTCAAGGGGACTTCGAAAGACATCATGCCCGTGCTTAAGTTGCTGCAGGGCCTCTGCTTTGCCGGTCATCGTTGCCTCCTAAATCCCGGCGAGCTTCCTCGCGTATTCGAGTGTGCGGCGGGCATCGTATGCCCGGGAAATCATCAGCTTCTCGGCCTCGAGGGAGCCTTCGGCGTGGATGGCGAGGACGGCGTGGTAGCCGCCGAAGTCGCCGGTCGTGAGGTCCGACACCATGTTCATGGCCCGGGTCCGAACCTCCCCGTCTACGCCGGCGCGGCCACCGAGATACTTGCGGAGCAGGTCGCCGGTCTCTGGCGAAGCGAAATCCTCGACGCCGGGGCCCGTCACCAGCATGCCACCGGCGATGTCCTGCACGTGCTGCAGGGCTTCGTGGTAGTGGTGGGCGAAGTGGTACTTCGCCATGTTCGTGGTCAGCGCGTCGGGCGCGAAAATCCCGTCCGCATCGCCCACGCCGCGGATGGCCGCCATTTCCGTCAGGGCGCGGAGCGTTTCGGCGTAACTGATGAGCCAGATGAGTTTGTCCCGGACATGGGCGGCCTTCGAGATGCCATTGAGGTCCGCCATCAACAGCGCGGAGCCGATGAGAGCGTCCACCAGGGGAAGCTTGTACGAGACTGCCGTGAAGCGGTGGTACTCGACGAACCCGAGTGCGAGCGCGCCCGCGAAGTCATGCTCGCCGGCCATGAACACCCGCTCCCAGGGCACGAACACGTCGTCGAAGATGGTGATGGTTTCCATCATCTTCCGGTCGGCGCTCAGCGGGGCATCGAATTCGGCCTTCGGACTTCCGCCGTACGGGCTGGCGATAAGCTTCAGACCTGGTGTGTTGACCGGGATCGCGAATGAGACTGCGTAATCCTTGTCGGCCTCCGCCATCGCCCGCGTCGGGAGAACGATGAGTTCGTTCACGTTGGTCGTGCAGGACGTGTGAATTTTCGCGCCACGCACCACGATCCCGTCTGGCCGCCGCTCCACGATACGCGTGTACATGTCCGGGTCCGGCTGGTTCAACGGGCCGGCCGAGCGGTCACCCTTCACATCGGTCTGGGCGACGGAGAGCGCGAGGTCGTTGTCGCGGCAGTGCTTATAGAACGCCTGGACGCGCTGGAGATAGTCGGTCTCGTACTTGGTGTCGACCTGCCGGGAGACACGGTGCAGCGCGAAGAGCGCGTCGGTGCCGATCTCCTTGACCAGGACGACGAGCGTCTTCCCCAGGGCCGTCGCCGCTTCGATGAGCTGCGAGCGCTTCAGCAGGTCATCGGTCGATGCGGGGAGCTTGTAGTAGCGGGAATAGCTGTCCCCGGCTTCGGTCACGACGGAGAGATCCCGGTACTGCGGGTCCTCCGCCATTTCGAAGTCGAGGGCGGCGTGATGAACCGCCTTCTTGATCACCGGGTGCGTGGTGACGTCGGCGACGCGTTCGCCGCGATAGAAAACGGTGCGGTCGTCCCGAACCGAGTCAATGTACTGCTGGGGTGTGCGAAGACCCATGGAGGATGGAAGCCCTTCGGATTGGATTGCCTCCGGCCAATACCTTCGGCACTGGGCATTCTACCCCAGCCCTGCGGCGCAGGGCGGTTCGCGCCCGGGCGCCTCATGGCAGGGCGAGCATCCGTTCGAGTGCGACCAGCGACCACTTGCGCGTCTCGGCATCGACCTTCACTTCGTTGACCACGACGCCCTGGAGGAGCGCTTCGAGGACCCATGCCAGGTATGCCGGGTGGATGCGGTACATCGTGCTGCACGGGCAGATCACCGGGTCCAGGCAGAAGACCTTCTTGTCCGGGTTCTGGACCTGCAGCCGGTTGACGAGGTTAATTTCGGTACCGACCGCCCAGACCGAACCTGCCGGCGACTCGTGGATAGCGTTGCTGATCTTCTCGGTCGAGCCGTTCATGTCGGCCGCCTGCACCACTTCCCAGCGGCACTCGGGATGGACGATGACCTTCACGTCCGGATACTCCCGCCGCGCTTTCTCGATTTGCTCGACCGAGAAGCGCTGGTGAGTGCTGCAATGTCCCTGCCAGAGGATGACGCGCGCCTTCTTGAGCGCCTCCGGCGTGGTGCCACCGTTCGGCATGCGGAAGTTCCACAGGACCATCTCGTCGAGGGGGATGCCCATGCTGTAGGCCGTGTTCCGCCCGAGGTGCTGGTCAGGGAAAAAGAGGACCTTCTCCGCCTGCTCGAACGCGTAGGCCAGCGCGCGCGGAGCGTTGCTCGAGGTGCAAACGAGACCGCCGCGTTCCCCCACGAACGCCTTGAGGTTCGCGGCGCTGTTCATGTATGTGACCGGGACAACGCTGGCGCCTTCGCCGAGCATCTCGTGGATCTCATCCCACGCCTGGTAGACGTCGTCCGGGTCAGCCATATCGGCCATCGAACAGCCGGCTGCCATGTTCGGGAGGATGACGTGGACACCTTCGTTCGTGAGGATGTCGGCGGATTCAGCCATGAAGTGGACGCCACAGAAGAGGATGAACTCCAGGTCCTTTTGCTGCTGGGCCTCTCGGGCGAGCTTGAAGCTGTCGCCCACGAAGTCCGCGTACTTGATGACTTCTTCGCGCTGGTAGTGGTGGCCGAGGATGGCCAGGCGCGTACCGAGTTGCCGCCGGGCGAAGGCGATGCGCCGATCCAGTTCCTCGGGCGACATGTTCAGGTATTCGCGCGGGATGTCCTGCTGCCAGCTGACGAACGCCGGTTCGTCGGCGAGCGGGACGGGGATGAGTGCATCTGTGGGGCAGGTGCTCGGGTCCGTATACAGGACCAGTTTCTCAACGAAGCCGGGTGCGGCCGGAGTTAGTGCTGCCATCTCTGCCTCCTACTTAGTGTCATTTCTACACTAAGCCTCTGCGTCCAACCATGGCAGCTTCACGACTTCGTGTCAAGACGACACGAAGCC
>JBDHWA010000309.1:0-3069 GCA_039809945.1 Dehalococcoidia bacterium
GGCCTCGCCATCACCCAGCGCACCGTCCGCGAGCATGGCGGACGCCTCACGGTCGAATCCGCTCCGGGGGAGGGGACCACGATAGGGATGCTCCTGCCGCGCATCGAGGCCAGCGCCGAAGCAGCCGGCTGAGCCGCTCACCAGTCGCCCGGTTTCCTTCATACTGGCGGCATGACGGCAGGGCCGGTTTCGCTTCCCGCGCGTGAACTGCGCAGCCTGCGCCAGTCTGGCGAGTTGCTGGCGGCGCTCACCAGCCGGGAGCTGCGCCTGCGCTACCAGGGGAGCTTCTTCGGCTGGGCGTGGTCGCTCGTGCGGCCGCTCGCTCTCGGTCTCATCCTCACCTTCGCGCTCGGCAAGGTGCTGGGCACTGGTATCACTGCCGAATTCTTGCTCGCCGGGCTGTTCCCGTGGTTCTGGTTCCAGAGTTCGGTGCAGGCGGCCGCGGCCACCTTCGTCGGCAACGGCGGCCTGCTCAAGAAGGTGCGCTTCCCGCGCGAAGTCCTGCCCTTGAGCGTGGTCCTCGGCAACACCCTCCAGTTCCTCCTCGCGCTGCCCGTGCTGGCCGGGTTCCTCCTCTGGGATGGCTACACGCCCACCCGGCAGTGGCTCGCGCTCCCGCTCATCTTCGCCCTCCAGCTCGCACTGACGACGGGCCTCGCCTTCTTCGTCGCCAGCGTGACCGTCTTCTTCCGGGACCTCGAACACATCGTCGAAGTGCTCCTCAACCTCGTCTTCTACGCCACGCCCATCATCTATTCGGCCGGGGCTGTGCCGCCGGAGTACCGCTGGGTTATCCGCCTGAACCCGCTCGCCCCGCTGGCCGACGGTTGGCGCGGCATCCTGCTCGAAAACGCCTGGCCCGGCCGTGACATCTGGTTCTCGGTGGCGCTGACGGCGCTCGTCGTCGTCGTGGGCTGGGTCACCTTCCGCCGGCTCGAGGATTCGTTCGCCGATGTCATCTGAACGTCCCGTCGTGCTCGACGTCCGCGGGGTGGCAAAGAAGTACCGCATGGTCGCGCCCGGGACCGAACTGAAGACGACGCTCCTGCGGCCGTTCGCGGCGTGGCGATCCCGCCGCCAGCGCGCCAACCTCTGGGCCGTCAGCGATGTCTCCTTCCAGGTGCCTCGCGGCGAGTTCTTCTCGATCATCGGGGCGAACGGCAGCGGCAAGAGCACGCTTCTCCGCCTGCTCGCGGGCCTCAGCAAGCCCACCCGCGGCAGCATCCGCGTCGAAGGCACGATCAGCACCCTCCTCGAACTCGGCAGCGGCTTCCATCCCCAGGTTTCGGGGCGCGAAAACGCGGTCATGAACGGCCTGCTCGTCGGCATGACCCGCGCCGAGATCGAGGCGCTGCTGCCGCGGATCATCGAGTTCGCCGGCCTCCAGGAGTTCATCGACCAGCCGATGCGCACCTACTCCTCGGGCATGTACGTCCGTCTCGGGTTCGCCATCGCCGCCTTCCTCGAACCCGAGCTGCTGCTCGTCGATGAGGTTCTCGCGGTCGGGGACCTGCGCTTCCAGGAGAAGTGCTACGAGCACATCGCCGGCCTCCAGCAGCAGGGTGTGACCATCGTCATGGTCTCCCATGACCTTGCCGCGGTGCAGCGCTTCTCTGACCGTGCCGCCCTCATGGAGCGCGGCCACATCGTCGCCATCGGCGACCCGAAGAAGGTGGTCAGCCTGCACGTCGAACGGCTGGCATCGAGTTCGCCGGAGATCCGCGCCGCGCTCGAGGAGCACATCGCCGCCGACCAGGAGGGGATGGATCGGCTCCTCGCCGAAGACCCGGAGGCCCGCGCCGCCTTCGCCGCTGCGCTCGAACTGAACCCGGAGTTTCGCCGCAGGATGGACGAGGAAGCGGCCCGCCAGCACGGCGAATAGCCCGCCTGCCGTACACTCTCGCCGTGTCCATCGCGAAGACCCGGGCCGCCTGGCGGCGGATGCGCAGCCTCGTCTCCCGAGACATCGATATCCACGCCGAGTGGCCCCTCATGTTCGGGCTGGTCAATCGCAAACGTCCGCGCTGGTTCCTCTTCCTCTACCTGCTCTTCAGCATCCACATGTTCCCGGCGGTCATGCTCTACCGGCTGCAATCGTTCTTCTACGAGGCGGGATTCCCGCCCATCGCCACCTTCTTTTCGCGGCTCAACGACTTCCTCTTCGATGTCGCGATCGGTAACCAGGTGCGGTCGAACGGCGCGCTCCTGATCTCGCACGGCCACGTCGTCCTCGATGGCTGGACGACGCTCGGGCACCACGTGACCATCAACCCCTTCGTGACCCTGGGCATTGGCAACAGTTCGCAGAAGCCGTTCGAACTGTTCGGGCCCACCATCGGCGACTACGTGAACATCGGCACCGGCGCGAAGGTCATCGGCCGCATCACCATCGGCGACTACGCCCGCATCGGGGCCAACGCGGTGGTCCTCGATGACGTCCCCGCCGAGAGCACAGCCGTCGGCGCGCCGGCGCGGCACTTCCCCACGCGGCGCGGCCCGGGCGACCGGCCGTGGGAGCCTCCGAAAGCGTGAGCGAGCCGCACGTCGCCATCCTCACCGTGACCACGAACGCAGCCGGGCACCTGACCGCGTTCTTCGATGCTCTCGCGCGCGTCACCTATCCGAACTGGTCGCTCACGGTGGTGGACAACGGTTCGAGCGACGGTTCGGCGGCGATCGTGGAGCAGCGTTGGCCCGCGGCGAACCTGCTTCGGAACAGCGCGAACCTGGGCTTCACCGGGGCCTGCAACCGCGCCCTCGAAGCGATACAGGATGACCCGGGAATCGACTACGTCCTCTTCCTGAACGACGACACCGAGGTCACGCCGGGCTTCATCGAGCCGCTCGTCGCCCGGGCCGAGGCGTTCGCGGCGAAGGGCCAGCCTGCGCTCGTCGCGCCGAAGACCTTCCTCGCCGGCCGCGAAGGCATCCTCGATGACTCGGCCGGGCAGTTCGACTGGTGGCGCGGCGCGTGGAAGCGCCGGGTTTATGGCCGCGCCGAGACCGCCGCGGACAACCGCGCTCGCCGAATCGATAACGCCAACCTCTCCTGCCTGCTCGTCCCGCGCG
>JBDHWA010000310.1:0-3062 GCA_039809945.1 Dehalococcoidia bacterium
GAGCGCGCGAAGGAAGGGAAGGCGCACGCGAAACCTCCCTAGGGCACGTCCACGCCGTCGAGGACACGGTCGATGATGTCGTCGGTTGTGAGCTCTTCGGCTTCGGCCTCGTAGGTTGTGACCACGCGGTGGCGGAGCACGTCATGGGCGAGGGCCTTCACGTCATCGGGCGTGGTGTAGCCACGGCCCTGGAGGAAGGCGTAGGCCCGCGCGGCCTGGGCGAGGGCGATGCTCGCGCGCGGTGAGGCGCCGTACCCGATGAGCGAGGCCAACTCTGGGAGGCGGTAGGCGGCCGGCCGGCGCGTCGCGTAAACCAACTGGACCACGTAGTCCTTGAGCGCGTCGTCGATGACGACTTCGTTGACGGCGCGGCGGGCGAGCGCGAGGTCGGCGGCGCTGGCGACCACATGCACAGCCGCAGGCGCGGGGCTCAGCCCCATCTCGAGGATCTGGCGCTCCTCCTGGCGGGTCGGGTAGTCCACCTTCACCTTGAGCAGGAAGCGGTCGAGCTGGGCCTCGGGCAGGGGGTAGGTGCCCTCCTGCTCGATCGGGTTCTGGGTGGCCATGACGAGGAACGGCTCATCGAGGGGCATCGTCTGCCCGCCAATCGAGACCTGCCGCTCCTGCATCGCTTCGAGGAGGGCCGACTGGACTTTCGCCGGGGCGCGGTTCACTTCGTCGGCGAGGATGAGGTTCGCAAAGATCGGCCCGCGCCGCACCGTGAACCGGCCATCAGCCTGGCTGAAGATTTCGCTGCCGATGAGGTCGGCCGGGAGAAGGTCGGGCGTGAACTGGATGCGCACGAACTGGAGGTCGAGGGCGCGGGCGAGGGTGGACACCGTGAGGGTCTTGGCGAGGCCGGGCACCCCCTCGACGAGGATGTGCCCGTTACAGAGCATGCCGACCATCAGCCGCTCGATCAGCGCCTCCTGGCCGACGATGACACGGTGCACTTCGGCCCTGACGCGGCTCAGGGTCTCGGCGACGGATGCAGACTGCGCGGAAAGGGCGTGTGCGCCAGCGGCCAAGCGCGACTCCGGGTCGGTGAAGTCCGGCAATTGTAGGGTGGCGCGATGTAAAGGGGAGATACACGGCCCGCGTAGGCGCGCCGTTCAGTCGTCGATGGGGCCAGCAACATCGAAGGCGAAGCTGGCCCGGGCGAAGGCGAGCGCCCAGACCCGGCGCGCCCCGGCATCGAGAAGGACGGCGGCGCACTCGGCCACGGTCGCACCGGTGGTGATGACGTCATCGACGACCGCGACGGTTTGGCCATCAAGGCGCCCGCCGGTCCAGGCGAATGCGCCACCGATGTTCGTACGCCGTTCGCTGAAGCCGCTGCCCACCTGGCGGTCAGTCCGGCGGACACGCCGCAGCCCATCGGAGACCGGCGCCCACCCGGCGTGGCGCAGCAACAGGGCGGACTGGTTGAAGCCGCGCTCCTTCTCTCGCGAAGCGTGGAGCGGCACCGGACAGAAGAGGTCGACGGAGAGGCCGCCCGGGAGGTCGCGCATGAAGTTCGCCATCACCGGCGCGGCTGTGCGGACGTAGCGGTACTTCAGGTCATGTACGAGTTGGCGGGCCGCGCCGGACATTTCGAAGGCGGCCCGGCAGCCCTCCATGGAGGCCATGTGAACGCAGCGCGGGCAGTTGCCGCCGCCGTCCCAGCGGGCGCAGCAGAACTGGCACCGTCCCGGCCCGCTCGCCGGGGTCATCGTGGCGGCGCACGGTTCGCAAAGGGCGGTATCGAAGGCGCCGCAGCCGGAGCACCGCGGCGGGAAGAGCACATCGACGGCCGTGGACAGTGCGCGCGCCAGCATTGCCGCGCAGTGTAGCGACGGTTGGCCTGCGAGGCTGGCACAATGGACGCGTGGAAGTGACGGTCCTCTTCTTCGCATCCGTCGCACAGAAGGCCGGCGTACGCAGCCTTTCGCTGCCGCTCGAAGCGGGCGACACCGTGGCGCGGATCCGTGACCGGGTGGTAGCGCGGTTCCCGCAACTCGAGAGCTCGCTTCCCACGCTGCTGTACGCCCTGAACGAAGAGTACGTGCGCGAATCGGCCGAGGTCCCGGCCGGGGCCACCCTCGCACTCATCCCACCGGTCTCGGGAGGCTGACCCATGCTCATCCGCGTAACCCCGGACGTCCTCCAGACGGACGAAGCGATCGCCAGCGTGGCTTCGGCAGGCGCGGGCGCGATCAACGTCTTTCTCGGCGTGGTTCGGAACAACAACCTCGGCCGGACAGTTTCGTACCTGGAGTACGACGCGTACCCGGCGATGGCCGAGAAGGTGATGCGCGAACTGGCCGAGGAGGCGCGGGCGCGCTTTGGCCTCGAAGCGGCCGCCGTCCTCCACCGCACCGGGCGGCTCGAAATCGGCGAGGCGAGTCTCCTCGTCGCCGTCTCCTGTGGGCACCGCGCAAAGTCATTCGAAGCGACGCACTGGCTGGTGAACGAAATCAAGAAGAAAGTCCCGGTCTGGAAGAAGGAAGTCTGGGAAGACGGCGAGGAGTGGATCGAAGGACCGGAGTCGATGGGCATCCAGCAGGCGCCAGCCGGCATGCGGGGAAGCTGACCCGGATGTCGAGCCATCCTCACGCCTTCAGCCGGTTTTGCATGCAGTGCGGCCAGCGGCTGACCACCGCTATCCCGGAGGGCGACACCCGCCGCCGCATGGTCTGCATGGACTGCGGCTTCATCCACTACCTGAACCCGCGGCCGGTCGCGGGCACAATCCCGGTGCGCGAGGGCAAGGTGCTCCTCGGGCGGCGCGACATCGAACCGCGGCGCGGCTTCTGGGTGTTCCCCGGCGGCTTCATGGACGTCGGCGAGACGGCCGAGCAGGCGGCGGCCCGCGAGACGCTCGAAGAGGTGCACCTGGAGGTGCGCAACCTCAGCCTGATCGGTGTCTACACGCGGCTCGAACCGGGCGTCGTTGTCATCGTGTACGAAGCCGAAGCCGTGGGTGAGCCGGAAGTGGGCCACGAGACGAGCGAGATCGGCTGGTTCGCCCCGGACGATATCCCCTGGCCGGAGATAGCCTTCGACAGCACCGAAGCCGCCCT
>JBDHWA010000311.1:0-3062 GCA_039809945.1 Dehalococcoidia bacterium
GGGCCAGCTGTCGCCCACCTCTGCTTTCGCGGTAGCCGAGAGATTCACCGCCTCGCCCCAGACCAGGAGGTTGCCGCCACAGTCGCCGGGAATCGTGGCTGAGCGCGTGACGCGGAACGTCATGGCCGGCGGTTGCCAGTCGCCCAGGGGGTCCGGCTTGATTGGCACGCCGTCCGCGATCCAGGCGACCTTCTTCGACAGTGCCGTCTGTGTCGCCTTGAGCCCTTCTTCGAGGCCTTCCTTGATGGCCGCCTTCGTCTGGTTCTTGAACTCCTGTATCGCGAGGTCCTTCGCTGCCCCGGCCGGCAGGTCAGTCAACACTTTCGGCACGCCAATCTGCTCCATCGCGGTTTCCGCGAGGTAGTCGAGGCCCTGGTTCACGAGTTGGTCGAAGTTAGGCAGGCTGGGCGGGATGCCCAGCGCGGCGAGCGTCGCATCCAGCGCAAAGCCGATGCACGACTTATCGCAGAGCGAGGCGGGTACGAACTGCGCCACGAGGTTGATGACCTCGGCCTTCAGTGCCGCGTAGGTGCTCGACACCCAGTTCACGGCGTCCATCAGGTAGTTGAAGGCCGCCTCCAGGAAGCTCGGCTCGTCCGGCTCCGGGGGGCACAGAGTCGAGCCCGCGTAATAGGTGACGTCGGGTCCAAGGGCCGAGCCCCACTGCTTCACCGTGGTTGTCTCGGTCACGATGAAGCACCCTCCGTGGCCCTCCGCCGGGGGGATCCATCCGTGGTAGGTGAGAATGTCTACGATGTATGGGCGCGGTTTTTGAGCCGGCAGCTTGCAGTACGGGTCGTTCGGGAACGTGTTGCAGTCGACGATTTTCACCTTCGTTGGGTCTGGGCCGCCGCTGGCCCCGAGCCACTCCCAGGTGTTGGTGTTCGAAGGTGGGCCGAGACGTTTTCCCGCGCTGGTGGGAATGGCGCGGAAATAGAGCATGGTTGGCGGCTGGAAGAAGGCGATTGCCGGGTCGAAACCCCCGCGGACAAGGTCGCTGGCAGGGGCCCAGGAGGCATTGTTCGGCGGCTCAGCACCTTGCGGGATCGGGGCCTGCGCCGGTTGCCCGAGCAGGGTGATCACTCCCAGCATCAGTCCCGCCCCCTGGCCGGTCCATGAGTCCGTGCGGCTGACGCCCCCGGTCTGTTTCGGCACGAAGCTCGCGAAGTCCACGATGAACTGGCAGGGGTGGTTCAGGCACTTCACCGGTCCCGAGCCGAGGAGGCCCGCGGGGTCGGTCGTCATCGGGTCTTCGTTCGTCGAGAACGGCTGGAGCGCGACCTGCCACTCGAGGCCGTCGTAGTTCACGTTAGAGTCGAACCGGAAGCGTTGCCTGACGTCTGCGAGGATTCCGGGACCCGCCAGGCTCGTCACCCAGTCCCCTATGCTGCCTGCCGGCGCCTGTGACCCAATGCTCGACATGGAGAGTGTCGAGCTGCCGAGGAAGATGTTCAGAACCGGAGGCCCAGGGTCGCCCGGATCCCATAGCGATGTGCTGGACCATCCCGGCGGTGGGCAGTCGCCGCCCGCAACAAAGGAGGACAGCCGGTAGAGCGTTCCCGGCTGCGGCACGGTGGGCAGCGGGAACCCGAAGATCCCGGGCGCTCCGCCGGGCTGTGCCGGGATCGTCATGGTGTCGGCGCCCACCGGCGGAGGGTTGCCGCCGGCGAAGCGCGCCTCCACCGAGACGGCGCCGGGCGGCGGGTCACACCCCAGGATCGCCACCACACCCTGCCCCGGCAGGGCCGTGATGGGCGTGAGTTGCGGCGCTGGTGTCGGCGTAGGGGTGCGTGTTGCGCCCGGCCGCGTGGTTGCCGGCGTCTGTGTCGCCGTCAAGGTAGGCCTCGCAGTAGGTGTGGGTGTGGAAGTGCCCGTTGGCGTTGGCGTCGGGGTAGCGGGTTTCGGTGTGTCCGTCGGCGTCGGTGTCGCCGTAAACGTTGGTGTAAACGTCGCTGTCGGCATCGGCGTGGGAGTGAACGTGGCCGTGGGTTGCGGGACGGTCGGCGTCGGCGTCGGGTCATCGAAGGTGAACGTAGCCGTTACGGACTGAACCAGCGGCGGGCCAATCACAATGCACTCAACCCTGACCGTGATGCCCCGGGAGTCGCCAGGGTTGCCGGTGATGGTGAAGGAGCCCGAGAGGTTGCCGCGAACCACCGTTACCGTGCCGGTGACACCCCGGCCGATGAGCGTCACCGAGTTTGCAGTGCACCAATTCTCTCCGCTGATGCGGCCGCTGACCATCGGGGCAGGCCCATGCGAAGGAATGAGGTTGAACGTGGGCGTGGTCTGCGCGTGGGCGCGTGAGTCCCCATCGCTCACAGCGGCGACCACGAGAACGGCCGCCAGGAAGATGGCTGCGTGCAGCATGCGGTTCATGGCTTCGACCTCTCGATCATCGTGGCCAGGGTGCTGCGAAGCTCGGCCTCAGGGAGCGCATCGCCGGTGAAGACCAGCGACACTGCGAACACGTGAGCGCCGTCGGCCCACCACGCGGCAGCCTGGGTCGCAGCTGCGTAGTCCGCGTTGGACGGCTCCACGCGCAGGACCTGGGAGACGCCATCCGGCGGAGTCTCGGGCGGGGCAAGGGCCTCAATAGTCACCGGGAGATTGTTCCGGCGGGAGATTTCGGCAACGCATACGCCGACTTCGTTGCCGGAGAGCGCCGTCCTGGCGACACCCACGATGGCCGCCGCAGCGTCGGGCGAGGCGGCTTCCACCCGGAGGACGGTGGCCCGGGCCGCCCCGTCGCTGCGGGTGAACACTCGTGCGCTGCCGGACTTGAACGAGGAATCCCGGGCCAGCAACTCTGCCTCGAACGTGCGTATAGCGTGGCACTCGGGCAATTCCGGCGCTGCGGGCAGGAAGGGCTCCGGGGCTGTAGCGAACGAGGTCAGCGTGCTCTCGGAAACAAGCGACCAGCCGGTTCCAAGGTCCTCGGCGGCAAGGTCACGGGGCAGCGCGGGTGATGCGGTCGCCTGCGGTGTTGTCGAATCGTCCTTGCCGGAGCGGGCGAGCATGAAGAGAGCGCCCGCGGCTGCAACCACCGCGACGAGCGCGCC
>JBDHWA010000312.1:0-3056 GCA_039809945.1 Dehalococcoidia bacterium
GCCATGATCGCCAGCTGTGCTCGCCGGGTACCCATCGAAAGGTAGAGCCCGGCCTCTGCCCGGCGGAACCAGCCAGCAACCAGCGCCAACCCGAACAACACAAGCGGCGCCGCGACCCAGCCGTTCCTCTGCGGCCGCGAAGCCCATTCCGCCGCGGGGTTCCGCGTGAACTCGTCGCTCCGCCGGTATGGCCGCACCACAGGCTCGGCCGAGCCCTGCGCGAACCGCGCCGCCAGTGCATCGCGGCCCGCCTCGTAGGTCCCGGGCTCGAACTCCACCCAGCACTCGTCGAACGTCCCGGCCGGTGAGACCGGGCTGAGCGCCCAGCGTGCCGCCTGCGGGTTCCTTCGGCCAAACTCTCCCACCGCCGACAGCCACACCGGTTCGCCGTCGTCGAAGCTCGCAATGAGCCCCGGCCGCAGTCCCAGCTCCTTCGCCATCGCCGGGCCAACCACCAACCCGGCGCCCGCGCCCAGCACGTGACGCGGATCCCACACGCGCAGCAATCCTCCGGTCACGTCCGCCGCCTGGAAGAGCACCCCCGGCGCCATCGGAAACGTGTCCTGTCCGGTGCCACGCCACGCACCCGCTGCCACAACACCCTCCGTGCCGTTCAGCGATTCGCACCGAGCGCCCGAAACGCCGCCGCCCGGCACCGACACAATGGCTACGTACGCCCCGCCCTCGCGGTAGTTCTGCACAAACTGCGTGAGCTCCGTCCCCTGGCGCAACTCCAGGAACGCCAGCCCGCCGAACGCGGCCGCACAGAGCCCCAGCATCGCCAGCGAACGGAACCCGTTCGCCCACAGGTTGGCGACGCCTTCGCCCACAAGCGACCCAATCCGCCACCTCACCCGGCCACCACCCTGCCATCGACCACGCGGATCGTCCGCTCGCATCGCGCCGCCACATCCGGGTCGTGCGTGGCGATAATCAAGGCCGTCCCGATCGGCCGCTGCTCGATCAGCGCCTGCGAAACCTCGAGCGTCGTCGCGTGGTCCAACTGTCCCGTTGGCTCGTCCGCGAGGATCCACCGCGGCGCCGCTGCCAGCGCCCGCGCGATGCACACCCGCTGAAGTTCACCGCCCGACAGCAATCGCGCCGGGCGTGGCGCGAGGTGCCCCACCCCCACCCGGTCCAGTTCCACGAGCGCTGTCCGCCGCGCAAGGTCTGGCCGGACGCCCCGCGCCAGCAACTGCAACGCAGCGTTGTCCAACGCCGTCCGCCGCGACAGTGCGTTCGCCGTCTGGAATACCCAGCTGAACTGAGTGGTTCGCAGGCCGCTTGCCGCCCGCCCGCCGATACTGGCCTCGTCGAGCAGAACCTCACCTTCGGCCGGCTTCGTCAGCAGCCCGAGGATCGAGAGCAACGTCGTCTTCCCAGACCCGGATGGCCCCATCAGCGCGACCGACTCACCATCGCTGATCTCGATGTCCACCTCTCGCACCACCCACGGCAGGTCGCCGCGATACCGATGCGAAACGCCCCGTAACGTCAGGGGCATTGCGGGTTTTCCAACACCTGCGCCGGGTTCGCAAGGACCTGTTGCGTCGGCTCAAGCCCGCTCGCGACGTTCGTCACGCCACCTCGCGCACCGGCCACGGTCACCGTCACCGGACGGTAGGCGCTCCCCTCCGCGACCCAGACGCAGAGCGTTCCGGTCGCGTTCGTCATCACTGACGACGACGGCACGGCCAGCGCCTGCAGCGGCGTCTTCCGCCGCGTCTGCGCCGAAATGCCATCGCGTTCCGTCTCCTTCGGCGCTCGCAGCCGCGGAAGGTCGGCCGCCGCGATGGTCTGCGTCGCCGTGTCGATGCTGAACTCCTCGCCATCGACCACCGCCACGTACTCCACACCCGGCGCGAAGGTCAGCGGCTCCTGGTTCCCCGATACGAGCCGCGCGCTCGTCACCGTGCCCGGGGTCGTGATGATCACCTGCCCCTGTGCCGGCGCCTGTTGCCCAACGTTCAGCTTCACGGTCTCCGCGACCAGGTTCGCCGCAGGCAGGAAAACCACCCAGCCCGGGTCGAAGGTCGTCGTGCGTTGCGCCCCCAACTGCTCGGCCAGGTCTGCCACCGCCTGTCCTGTCGCGAACCTCGCGACATCGGGGTCCGCGGGGAGCGAGTCCAGCAGCCCCAACGACACGAGGAGCCGGTGGAGTTCCGCAACATCGTCGCCTTCGACACCCGAGGAGATGGCTCGATAGAAAGGCAGCGAAGAGGCGAACCCAATGCGGTCGATGCCATCCACCGCGAACAGCATGGCGCCATCGGCGAGCGTGTCTCCCGGCTTTACCGCGACCGACGTCACCGTGCCCCGCGCCGTCCCGGCAGCCACGTCCGGCCCCGGGATCGCGCTCGCTACGATGCGCAGCTGGCGCTCATCGGTGACCGTGCGAGCGGTGGGAGCGGTCACCAGCGCCTCGGCCGATACCCGCGCGGTATCCAGGTCGTCGCCAGTCCGGGAAAGCAGCACCGCCGCAACCACGGGCAACACAGCCACGACAGCCAGCAGGCTCGCGAGCTTCATCCCGCGAATTCGCCCATGAGAGGTCTCACGAAGAGCCCGTCCGTTTCACCCGGCGAAACCCACAAGCCCAAACTCCTCTCGCACCTTTTCTACACATTTAAGGAACTTGGGCGATGGAGACGACCTGAGCCGTGCGAAATCTTGCTCCGTAGCTTCGACGGGAATATCGATCCCGGCGTCGCGCAAGCAAGTCACGAGTGCGCGGCGCCCCGCTAAGATCTCTTCTTCGGTTGGCGCAATCTCCAGGTACCAGGCATCCACGATCGGCCGCCAGGCGCCTGTGCATGCATCCAGCTTCGGAAAGAGTTCGTCAGCCTTGTCGCCAGGGATCTCCCAGTCGTACCAATAGTACTTTCGCTGATACTTAAGTTCCGGCGTTCCAACGGTAATGCCTGCGTCGGAGATACATGTAATGGTGGAGAGGATAGCCTGCTCGTACTCCTGGAAAGTGACTTCGCCATCTGCCAGCATCTCCAGTTGTTCTTTGCCCGCTCCTTTCCGAAGTTCCGTGAGGGCGACCGGATTGA
>JBDHWA010000313.1:0-3032 GCA_039809945.1 Dehalococcoidia bacterium
CCTCTCTAACCGAACTCCTACAGACGGTCGAATCTACCAGCAATGGCAGAATCGGATGGGGCCCTCTGGCGCTTTCTTTCATCTTCCGATGGGGTGTGCGGTAATGGCCCCATGGGCGATGGGCCGGATACTCCACGGCGGCTCGAATGGCCGGGCGACCCGCGCCGCGTTGACGGCGAGGCTGAGGAGATCCTCGACCCCGCGGGGAACTGGCTGCCGGATGCGGCCGAAACTGCTGCTGCGCCCAGCTCTCCGCCTGCTTTCGATTCGCTGATGTTCAACCCGGAGGCGCGCTGGCGGCCGCAGCACGGCGCCTTCGGCCGCTCCGAATCGGCGCTGCCCGGGGCGTTCCTCTTCCCCGAACCAGCGGCGCCCCCGGTCCCGTGGGCCGAACCCGAAGTGGCCGCACCCGCCGACGACGCAAAGGAGCGCCGCCGCCATTTCGTCCGCGAAGTGGTGGAGACGCTGCTGCTCGCCGTCCTCGTCTTCCTCGCCGTCCGCGCGAGCATCCAGCACTACCGCGTCGAGGGCCACTCGATGGACCCGACGCTTTCGAACGGCGAGTTCCTGCTCGTGAACTCGCTCGTCTATTCGAAGGTGAACATCGATAAGCTGGCGGATCTCGTGCCCTTCTGGGACCCGGACGAGCAGGGCGAACGGCACATCTTCCACGGCCCCGAACGCGGCGACATCATCATCCTCCACAGCCGCCGCGAAGTTGGCCGCGACCTCGTGAAGCGCGTCATCGGCGTGCCGGGTGACGTCTTCGAAATCCGCAACGGCACGGTCTACATCGACGGTCGCCGGCTCGTCGAGCCGTACACCAACGGCGAGTGGTCGGGGAACCTCTCGCCGGTGCGCATCCCGGCGGGCAAGTACTTCGTGATGGGCGACAACCGGAACAACAGCCTCGACAGCCGCGCCTTCGGGCTCGTTGACGAAGACGACATCGTGGGGAAGGCGCTGGCCAGCTGGTGGCCGCGAGAGAACTGGGGACTCGCCCCGAACGAAGAGCCGAAGCTCGCGCCGGCCCCCTGACACGCCGGGGTGCAACCGCGCCGCCCTCCCGTAGAATCCCTCGCCATGACCACCTGGTTCGATACCGCCCGTTTCGGCATGTTCATCCACTGGGGCCACTCGTCCCAACAGGGCATCGAGTTGTCCTGGCCCATGGTCGGCGGCAACGCCGCGCTCCCCGCCGGCGACCGCTCCGTCGCCGAATACCAGGCGTCGGCAGCCACCTTCAACCCGGCCAACTGGGACCCGGCCGCGCTCGCCCGGACGGCGAAATCACTCGGCATGCAGTACGCCGTCTTCACCACGAAGCACCACGACGGCTACGCAATGTTCCACACCCGGACGTCGAAATTCGGGGTCGAATCCTCGCCCTACGGGCGCGACATCGTCCGCGAGTATGTCGACGCCTTCCGGGCCGAAGGGCTGCGCATCGGCCTCTACTTTTCGCTCATCGACTGGAGCCACCCGGATTACCCGGCATTCCGCGATGAAGACCGGCCGTACCGCTTCGGCCGCAACAACCCGCCGAGCGAGGAGCAGTGGGCGCGCTTCATCGCGGACATGTTCGAACAGGTGCGCGAACTGCTGACGAACTACGGGACGATCGACGTCATCTGGTTCGATGGCGGGTGGGAGCGCGGGGCGGACATGTGGAAGTCGAAGGAACTGGAGGCGATGATTCGCGGCCTCCAGCCGGAGATCCTCATCACTGACCGGCTGCCCACCGTCGGCGATTTCGAAACGCCGGAGCAGTTCGTGCCGCCCCAGGCGCCCGCGCGGACCTGGGAAACCTGCATGACGCTGAACGAAAGCTGGGCGTACAACCCCGAGGACCACGCCTGGAAGTCGCCGCGGCAGCTCGTCCACACGCTCTGCGAGGTGGCGGGCCGCGGCGGCAACCTCCTCCTGAACGTGGGGCCAATGGGCGACGGCAGCCTCATGCCCGAGCAGCGCTCGATCCTCGGGGCGATGCAGCGGTGGCTGGCCGCGAACCAGGACGCCATCGTCGGCACCGTTCCGGCGCTCGAAGCGTGGCAGTTCTACGGCCCATCGACTCGCCGCGGGAACATCACCTACCTCCACCTCCTGATGCGCCCGTACGAGACCGTCACGGTGCGCGGCGTGCCCATCAAGAAGGTTCGTGCCGTGCGCGTCCATGGCAGCGGCCAGGAACTGGCCTACACGACGCGTTGCTCCATCGCGGACAACTGGTTCAACCCGGACCCGAAGGGCGAGGTGACAATCCAGGTTCCCGAGGACGTGGTCGATCCGTTCGCGACGGTGCTCGAACTGGAGATGGCGGAGTAGGCGCGAGGTCGCGCGCCGCGAGTCGCCAGATCGTGGAGACAGCCATGAAAAACATCACGTTCAGTGCCGAAGAGTGGCTCATCGAAGAAGCGAGGGCGCGGGCGCGTGAACAAAACACCTCGCTCAATGCGGCGTTTCGTGAGTGGTTGGCAGAGTACTCGCGGCGCCCAGGCCGCGGCCTGCGCGCCAGCGAGACCATCAGGCGGCTGCAGGCCCGCGTCGATACCAGAGGGCGAGCGTTCACGCGCGAAGAACTGAATGCGCGGTGAAAACCCAACGACGGAGCGGTGGCAGCGCCCCGATAGTTGCTCCTGCAACCACTTTACAGCCAGCACACCCGTTTGGTAAGCTTCTTATAAGTAAGTAGCTTCCATTCCGGAAGCAGGCAGGACCACTGGCATGACTGACAAACCTTTCGAGATCGGCGTCTCTTCCTTCGCCGACACCTACCCGAACCCCGAGACCGGCGAGCGCATCTCTGACGAGCAGCGGCTCGCCAACCTGCTCGAAGAGATCGAACTCGCCGACAAGGTCGGGCTCGACGTCTTCGGCGTTGGCGAACACCACCGCCCGGACTTCGCCGCTTCGTCGCCGGCAACCATCCTCGCCGCGGCCGCCGCGAGGACGAAGAACATCAGGCTCACGAGCGCCGTCACCGTTCTCAGCACCGACGACCCTGTGCGCGTCTTCCAGCAGTTCGCCACGGT
>JBDHWA010000314.1:0-3030 GCA_039809945.1 Dehalococcoidia bacterium
TCCCGGCCTGCAATGTTCGCGGTCGTTTCGTTCAGGGTCTCCGCATCGCCGCCTTTGCCCCACTGCTCGCCGAGCGGAAAGAACGCGAGGTAGTGGTGCACCCATTCGTGGGAGGCGGTGTCGAGCAGCGAGTCATAGGAACGGTCATCGCGGACGATAGCGGGGTAGGCCGCCAGCCCGCCGATCGAGACCACCACGCTGACGGTGTCATCGTTTGTCGTCTTCGCTTCCAGGCGCTCGATGTCACGCAGGCTCAGGTCGTTCTTCAGGAGGGTATCCCCGGAGCGTTCGATCTTGTCGCGCGGCGAACGGACGAGGAGTTGCGGCGGGTTCGTGAGTTCGAAGTCGACCGGGGGCCAGGTAATCCGCTTTGCATTGAACAGCGGGAGTGGCCGTTGCAGCCCTGCGCCATCGACCGCCTCGGTGATGTACCCCTCGATGAGGCGCTCGACGTCGTTTTCGTAGTTGCCGCGCTCGTTCGTCAGCGTTTCGATGAGTGCCAGGTCGGGGGTCTCCGTGTTCTCTGCTGCGCGGATCTGGCTGGTGAGCTTGAAGTACTGGCGCACAGCGGCCTCGCCTTCGGACTGGCCGGGGTCAGGACCAATGCCGACGCGAGCGAAGACGTTGTCGAGGAGCGTGTTGGCCTCCCACTTCCAGAGGGAGTAGCCATCGGCCCCGACAGCGCCTCGCGGCCAGAGAGCGCTGAGCGAAAGGCCGAGGGCGATGCCCAGCGTGGCCGCGAGGATGAGGATCAGCGGCCAGGGCGATGGCGACCACGGCCGGTATTCGAGAGTTCCCGCAGAGACAGGCCGCCAACGCACACGAGAAGCGTAACGGGTACGCGATAAAGGATGCGGCTCGCGGAGTCTTCTGTTCCCTTACGCGGTGGGCCGTAGACTTGGGAGAGCCTATGAGCGCAAGCGCGACCACCATGCAGGAAGTCGACCGCGGCCGCCGCCCTCCGTTCCGCCTTCATTACGCATCGTTCGAGTCGCGCGTGGCGGCAGGGGCGCTCGATGTGCTCGTGATGTTCATCATTGCCGCGCTGCTGGTGACTGCTGGCTCGCTCATCGTCCTCATTTCTTCGGATTTCGAACGGGTCGAACCGTCGAGCACGGCGCTCAACGCTTTCTGGGTGTGCGTGGGCTGCATTCCTCCGGCGCTGCTGCTCTACTTCTTCATCGGGTTCGCCTGGAAGGGGCAGACCATCGGGGCCTCGGTGATGCAGGTGATGGTTATCCGCTCCGATGGGCATCCCCTCGGTGTCCTCGGCGCGATGGCCCGCGTCATCGGGCTGCTGGTCTACGTCCTCATCTGCGCCGGCGGCGGGATCATTGGCTACGCCTTCCGCGATAATGCGCCGGTCGCAGCCGCGGCACTCGGCGGGGCGCTCGTTGTCGCTGCATTCGGGTTCATCTGGGCGGCGTTCGACAAGCACCGCCGCACCCTCCACGACCGTATCGCCGGCACGATTGTCGTGCGGTTGGTCTAGGCGCACCTCGGCGTGTATCCCGCTCCCGAAGACTACGACGTTGACGTCCGTGACCGCGTGTACGGGGCCGCGACATCGTCGCGTGAGGGGCGCCGGTCGATCATCGTGGTGCTGCTGGCGGTCTCGGTCTTCGTTCTCGTGTTCTCCGTGAGCTGCCGCCAGGTCACCGGGCAGGCAGCGGCCCGCAACATCCTCGAAGCCGGGGTCGTGAACCTGACCGACCTCGACCAGCTGCTGGCGGACGAAGGCCCTGAACTGCGCCAGGCCGCACTGGAGAGCACTGACCAGGTTGTGACGTTCCCGGACTACCCGCTCGATATCGTCCTGACGCGGGATGAGGTGCTGAAGAGTTCCGACGCCGAACTGCGAACGATTATCCTCGAACGCTCATCCGCCCTGATCTATGTGGATGGTGTTTCGGCGTTCGACCGGACTGGTTCCGGGAGCGTCCGGCGCTTTTCGCTGCAGGGTGTCCTGGAGCTGGCTGTCGGCCAGGTTTCGAGCGAGAACCACTCGCGGGCGACGTTCTTCGCGCTGGTGAGCCTGGCCGGGTGTGTCTTGGCCGGCGTCGCAACGGCAGCGACTGGCCAGGGCTGGGGGCGAATGCGCGGCGTCGGCATGGCCATGGGCGCTGGGGCGGTGCCCGTCATCCTCCTGTTCTTTGTTGCCCGCCTGGCCGTGAATGCCGTGGGCGCCGGGGACCCGTTCGAGGAAAACCTGCGTGATACGGCATCAGCGGCGTTGACGGCGCCAATTCGAAACGGCCTCATCGTGCTTGGCGCGGGAGTGGCTGTGGTCGTTGCTGCGGTGGTTCTGTCCCGGGTTGAGCGCCTCGCCGGTCAAGGATCGCGGGAATCGCAGGAGCCTGCGGACTACTGATTCGCCCCTGCCATCGTGCGCAGGACTTTGGCGAGGAGCGGCATCCAGTTCGTCCCCGCGCCAACCCGGTCGATGCGCACCTGGTTCGGCCCGACAAGGATACTTTTCAGCTTCAACCCTTCAACTGCTGCCTTCACCTCGGGCGGGGTGCCGCCGCGGATACGAAGGTGGAACATGTGCTCGTCCGTCTTCAGGCTCTCCACGTTTGCCTTCCGGGCCATGGCGCGGATGAGCGAGACATAGAGCAGGTTTTCCACCGACCTGGGGACGGCGCCGAAGCGGTCACGAAGCTCGGCTTCCATCGTCGCGACGGCTTCGGGAGAATCCACCTCGGAGACGCGCTGATAGACCGACAGGCGAGCGTGCATGTCTTCGATATAGGTTTCGGGAACGTGTGCGCTGAGCGGCAAGTCGATGAGCACCGACGGCGGGAGCGGCGGCGGGCCCGAGGTGTCCCCGGGTTTGATGAGTTTCTTGAGGGCCGACACGGCTTCCGCGATGAGCTTCGAATACATGTCGAAGCCGACAGCGGCGATATGCCCGCTCTGCTCATTGCCGAGGACGTTGCCGGCGCCCCGGATTTCGAGGTCACGAAGGGCGATCTGGAACCCGGCGCCCAGTTCGGTGGCTTCGAAGATGGCTTCGAGGCGCTTCTGGGC
>JBDHWA010000315.1:0-3014 GCA_039809945.1 Dehalococcoidia bacterium
AGCGCGGAGACGATGATCGCCGTTCCGCCCGGGCCGTAGCCTTCGTACTGGATTTCGTCGAGCTGCTCGCCTTCGCCGCCGCCGGTTCCCTTGGCGATGGCGCGTTCGATGTTGTCGTTGGGCATGTTCTGGGCCTTCGCCCGCTGAATGGCCAGACGGAGTTTGAAGTTCATGCCGGGATCGCCGCCGCCCTGCTTGGCAGCCTGGATAATCTCCCGGCTGAGCTTGGTGAAGATTGCCCCGCGGCGGGCGTCGTTCGCGCCCTTCTGGCGCTTGATGGTGGACCATTTGGAGTGGCCGGACATGGGTCTCTCCTAACGTGTGAATCAGAGTTCGTGCGTCTTAGGAGTGTACGGGCCACTGTCCAGAAGGCGAAACTCAGCCGGCGCTCGAGTGCACCGCCGGGGTGTACCCGGCGGCGAATGCGAAGGCGAACGAAGGCGGCGTGAGCAGCGTCACCGCCTCCGCAGAACCGATTGATTCCGGTGCGCCATAGCCTTCGAAGGACCATGGCAGCAGCCTGCCGTGGCGCAGGAGGCGCGGCGTCTGCGGGTCCGCTGGCAGCGTGACAAACACGCCGTCCGGGAGTGTCGACAGCCGGACGGACGTGGTTCGCTGGTGGCGCGTCAGCGGATCGATGCGTTCGCGGTGGGCGATCTGGTCGATGTGGGAAATGGTCTTCAGCTTCTCGCCGGGCGGAAGGTGAGCGCGCGTCCAGGCGTCGATGAAGCGCATGGCATCACCGCGCCGGCATTCCATGCACGGCCGGTGCCCTGCGGCGAACGCGGTTGCTTCATCGAGGAAGAAGAGCTCGGTGTAGCGCCCTTCGGACATGACCTGCCGCCAGCGGCCCCTGAATTCGAGGACGCAGCAGATCCAGCGTTCGTTCGTCCATGGCCTGCCCACGAGCTTCTGGTCGCGGTGCATGCATCCGCCACGGTTGCCGAACATGGTCCCCCGCGAGGGGACAGCGTGGATGGCGCCGAACGGGTCGACGCGGTTCGGTAGCGGCATCAGATAGCTCTCACTCCACCGACGATGAGCCCGGCAGCGACGGCCACGAGTGCCGCGCCGGTCACCCGGGCAACGCCGTCGCAGGCCGCCTGGTAACGGCCCGCTCGAAGGATGAGCAGGAGCCCGGCAACGGCGACCACCACTGCCGCCGCCGCAGCCACCCGGCCAGCGCCGTCATCAGCGCCGTAGCTGATGGCTGCCGCGAGGGCGGCCGGACTGGCGATCACCGGCAGCGCGAGCGGGAAGATGGCGACGCCGCGCCCGTCCCACGGCCCGCGATGGGCTGCGCCGCCCTGCCACACCGTGAGCGCGCCGCTGACGAGCAGCACGACGCCAGCGCCGACCCTAAACGTCTCCGGTTCGACGCCGAGCGCATCGAGGATCGCCCCCGAACAGGTGGCGGCGATAGCGATGAGGGCGAACCCGGCAGCGGCTCCGAGGGCGACCGTGGACCGCAGCAGCGCACGGTGCGGTGGCGGCGGCGCGGCGGCGACGGCAGCCGGATTGATAGCGGCGAAGAAGTAGAGCGCGAGTTGGAGGAAGTCAGTCACGGCTTGTCCCGGTGTTCGAGGGTGGGCGCCGCGTTGAGCAGCGCAGAGAGGGCGTGTTGCTGGTCGTCCATGCGGGTCACGGAGTTTGTGAACCACGCGCCGGAGGTGCGTTGCGGGTTCGGTCCGCGTGCGGCCTGTTGCGGCGACACCTGGCGGGCGGCGAGCATCCCCGCGCCGCATTCGATGCGCTCAGCGATCTTCGGGGCCATATCGGCCATTCGCGGGTCGGTGGTTGCGAGGGTGTAGAGCGAGTTGAGACCCTCGACCCAGGTGCCCATGCCTGCGGCCCGCGCCTGGCGGCCGTGGAGCAGCTTCGAAAACCAGTTGTCGCGGCGCTGTGATTCGACGCGGACGAGGAAGCCGAACCGCTCGGCGAGTGTCCGCGCGTAGGCGATATTCGTGTCCGAAGGGGGCCAGGTTGCCATCTCGCCGAGGCCGTAGGCTGCCCACTGGTCGGCCCACGGCGGGAACTTCTGTTCCTCGTACCGGTCGCGTTCGAACGAGAGGTAGTCCGCGGTCTTGCGGGCGTAGACGTCCCAGCCCTCGTCGGGGAAGAAGCGGTGCATCAGAGTCAGGCCCCAGAACGCTTCGCCGGTGGCGTATTTCGAACGCTCACCGGGCACGGGCCGGCCGTTGGCGGTGTCCCAGAAGTTGAGGAACGACCCGTCCGGTTGCTGGAGGGCAAGCAGGCCACGCGCGACTTCGCGCGAAAGGCTGTCGTAGCGGGTGTCGCCGGTTGCGATCCGGCGTTGCATGAGGCCGTCGAGCATGAGCGCGCTGGCCCCGAGCTGGACATTCCCCATCGGCACGGAGAAGGCGGCCCAGCCGTCGTGCCGGTAGAGGTTGTCGATCATGTACTGCATCCCGCGGTCGGCAACGGGCAGCAGCGAGTGGTCGCCTGCCGCGGCGAGCTGGTATAGCGACATGGTGACACCCGCATGCCGGACGATGTTGTAGCCGCCAGGCTCGGTGTCGGTGGCGCGGTTGTACTCGTAGACGTAGGTTCCTTCAGGCTCCTGGGCGGCTGCTATCCAGGCCGCAGCCTGCTGCGCGCCGAGCAGGGCGCTCGCCGGGTCGACCGCGGGGCACTGGTGCGGCATGAGCAACGTCGCTCGCAGCACAACGGCGCCGACCATCCAGGCTGAGAGCGTGAAGAGAACCCCGCGGCGCATAGCAGCGAACGATACGGGAGCGCCGTGGCAACCGGAACCTCAGGGAGTCGGGAGCGAGCCCGCGCTGCCGCCCTTATCCGCAGGCCTGGCGCCCGCCGGCGGTGAGTACTGCAGGTTGCCGGTGGCGGGAATGGTCCAATCGAGGCGTGTGACTTCGACCGTGAATCGCTGAGCGCCGGAGTCGGTCTCCTGTTTCATGACCACCATCCGCTCTTCATCGAGCCAGAAGCGGGATGTACCGCTTCGTGTCGTGTTGCCGGACGAACCGGTGGACGTG
>JBDHWA010000316.1:0-3013 GCA_039809945.1 Dehalococcoidia bacterium
GTGCAGGCGGGTACGAATGTCCTCAACGACTACTTCGACCACCGGAACGGGAACGACGCTGCCAACCGCGAGTTTGTCCGCCCATTCTCCGGTGGCAGCCGGGTCATCCAACTCGGCCTGATGACACCGGTCGAAACGCTCCTCCTCGGCGCTGGACTCTGCCTTGGCGCCGGCGCCATCGGGACGGGGTTGGCAGTCAGCGGTTCGCCATGGGTCATCGCGTTCGGCGCAGCGGGCTTGCTCTCCGGGGTGTTCTACACCGCCCGGCCGATCTCATGGGTCACCCGCGGCCTCGGCGAAGTCATGGTTGCTCTCAACTTCGGCGTGCTGATGACGGTTGGGGCCTACTACGTCCAGGCAGGCGAGGTGACAGGAGATGCCATCCTCGCTTCTCTCCCAGTGGCTCTGCTCATCGCCCTCGTTCTCTTCATCAACGAATTCCCGGACTTCCGGGCGGATGCTGCAACCAGCAAGCGAACCCTGGTCGTGCGGCTTGGGCGAGAACGAGCCGCGAAGTTCTACCTGTTGCTCGGCGCTGCGCCGTTTGTTGCGGTTGGCGCCCTCGTTGCAGCCGGTGTGGCGCCGGTCATGTCCCTCGCCGCGCTGGCTGGCATCCCCCTCTGGTTGAACGCCTCGCGCATCGTGCTGCGCCACCACGAGGAACCGTTTGAGCTTGCCCCGGCAAACGCCCTGACCGCCATCGCGCACCTCACCACAGGCCTGCTCTTTGCACTCGGCTATGTGTGGGAAGGTCTCGGACGGGACGGCCTCCCGTTGGCCGTGGCGCTGGCTGCCGCCGGCTTCGCCTATATCGCCTACATGTACCACTCCGTTGAACGTCAGCGGCGCATCTTCGCCGGAGTGAAGACAGCACTCCGGTAGCCGGCCGTCGCACCTACGTTGGGCCGCCCGTACCCTTTCGAGATGCTGAAGCGCGTCTTCGACGTGGGGCTGACTGTCTTCTTCGCGCCGCTCTGGCTTCCGGTGCTTGTCGTCTCAGCAGTGGCCCTGGCCATCGAATTGCGCGGCAACCCGTTCTTTATCCAGGAGCGCGTTGGACTCCATGGCCGCACCTTCCGCATGTGGAAGCTGCGGACGATGCGCCACGCGCGGCCCGGAGAAGAGGACCACTACCCGGTCGGTGACTTCTCGACGTTTGTGTTCGCGCCCCCGGAAACCCCGAACCCGCGGATCACCCGGCTCGGCGCCATCGCCCGCAAGACGTCCATCGACGAACTGCCGAACCTCCTCAACGTCCTTCGTGGGGAGATGTCACTCGTGGGGCCACGGCCGGAAATCCCGGAGATCGTCGCCCAGTACCCAGAGGCCTATCACCGGCGCCATGACGTGCTGCCGGGCATCGCCGGCCTGGCCCAGGTCAACGGCCGCTCAGATTTGACCTACGAAGAAACCGCTTCCTACGATCTTCAGTACGTGGATCACCATTCGTTATTGGGAGACATCCACATCCTGTTCAAGACCGTCCTCTCGGTCGCACACGGAAGTGGGGCGCGATGAACGAAACGGACCCCCGCCGTACCCGCTATCTCGGTCTGAACAGTGACAACGCTCGCGCCCTCGGCGCGATGGTGCTGGACGTCTTTGTCCTCGCGATGGCCTACGCGGCTGCCCTCCTTCTCCGTTTCGACGCGGAAGTGCCGCGACAGAACCTCGACTTCGTGCTCAAGGTCTTCCCGCTCATCGCGTTGGTTTACGTTGGCGCGAACTACCTCTTCGGGGTTTACCGCACGGTGTGGGCCTACGGGAGCCTTGGCGACATCCTCGCGCTCTTTCGCCCGGTATTGCTGGCGACGCTCCTGATCTTCGGCGTGAACTTCTGGGTGAAGGACCGGGACCTGCCGCTTTCGGTCATCCTCATCGCCGGCGAGCTGGTCTTCCCGGGGATGGCCTTCGTGAAGATGCGCTCACGGCTGCTCCTGCGCCTGCCGCGTGTGGCCGTTGCGTCGCAGCGCCTGCTCATCATCGGCGCGGGACATACGGGCCAGGCCCTCGCCCGGGAACTCCAGAACAGCCCCGGCCTGAACTACCAGCCGATTGGCTACCTCGACGATGACCCGCGGAAGCAGAACCGGCGAATGCACGGTCTGCGCGTCTTTGGGCCGGTGACCGGCCTCGCCAGCCAGATTCGTGCTCACAGCGTCGATGCCGTTGCCATCGCCATTCCACGCGCCCCCGGACCCACAATCCGCTCGATCGTCGCGACCTGCCAGTCGGCCGCCGTGCCCGTGCGTATCGTGCCGGGGGTCGAACGATGGATTTCCAGCGGCAGCACCAACGACGCACTCCGCGAGATCACGCTCGACGACCTCCTCGGCCGGGAACCTGTGCAGGTCGACTACGTGGCCTGCAGCCAGTCGGTGAAGGACCGCGTGGTCCTCGTCACCGGCGCCGCAGGCTCGATCGGCTCCGAACTCTGCCGCCAGGTCGCGACGTTCCAGCCGCTCGAACTCCATCTCCTCGACAACAACGAGAGCGGCCTGTTCGACCTCGCTGCCGAACTGAACGGCGTCTCGCCCCAGACCATCATCAAGCTCTGGCCGGCCAGCGTTGTCGACGAACGGAAGCTGCACGACATCTTCAACCACGTGCGGCCGAACCTGGTCTTCCATGCGGCCGCCTACAAGCACGTGCCGATGCTCGAAGCCAACCCGGACGAGGCCTTCCGGGCGAACGTGATTGGCACCCTCAACGTCGCCTCCGCCGCGCGCACGTTCGAAACGGGGACATTCGTCCTCATCTCCACCGACAAGGCCGTGCGCCCCACGAGCGTGATGGGCGCAACCAAGCGCATCGCCGAACTGCTGGTGCTTGCGCTGGCGCGGGAGAGCGAGCATACGAAGTTCGTCGCGGTCCGCTTCGGCAACGTGATGGGAAGCCGCGGGTCGGCGCCCCTGACTTTCATGCGCCAGATTGAGCGCGGCGGGCCGGTGACCATCACCCACCCGGACATGATGCGCTACTTCATCAGCATCCCCGAGGCCGTGAGCCTCGT
>JBDHWA010000317.1:0-3006 GCA_039809945.1 Dehalococcoidia bacterium
GCCGAGTCCGCAGCCGAGTTCCAGCAGCTTCGGCCCAGGCGTGTGCAGCCGCCCCAGGAATGGCGAGAGCCAGTCATCGCCCGGGGGCAGTGACTGGCTCTGCTGGTTGTGCTGCTGACTCGTCACGGCGCGAAGCCTAGTCGAGATAGTCCTTCAGCTTCTTGCTGCGGCTCGGGTGGCGGAGCTTGCGCAGCGCCTTTGCCTCGATCTGGCGAATGCGTTCGCGGGTGACGCCAAACTCGCGGCCGACCTCTTCGAGGGTGCGGCTGCGACCGTCTTCGAGGCCGAAGCGGAGCTGGAGGACGCGGCGCTCGCGGCCGGTGAGGCTGGCGAGGACGTCTTCCACCTGCTCGCGAAGGAGCTGCTGGCTGGCCGCTTCCGCGGGAGCAAGAGCCGTTGGGTCTTCGAGGAAGTCGCCGAGGTGGCTGTCCTCCTCTTCGCCGATTGGCGTCTCAAGCGAGACCGGCTCCTGCGAGACCTTCTGGATCTCGCGAATGCGCTCCGGGGTGTAGGCGGCGGCCGCATCCGGCTTGCCCGACTCGGTCATCCCGCGGGCGATCTCTTCGCTCGTGGGTTCGCGCCCATACTCCTGCACCAGCCGGCGGCTGACGCGGACGAGCTTGTTGATGGTTTCGACCATGTGCACCGGGATGCGGATGGTGCGGGCCTGGTCGGCGATGGCGCGGGTGATCGCCTGGCGAATCCACCACGTTGCGTAGGTGGAGAACTTGAAACCCTTGCGGTAGTCGAACTTCTCGACCGCGCGGATGAGGCCGATGTTGCCTTCCTGGATAAGGTCCAGGAGCGACATGCCGCGGCCGATGTACTTCTTCGCGACCGAGACGACGAGGCGGAGGTTCGCCTCTGTCAGGCGGCGGGTGGCCTTCTGGCCGTTCCGCTTCACGGTATCGAAGTGGTAGCGGAGCTTCTCTTCGAGTGGGGAGATCTTTTCGATCAGGCCATCAACCGGCGGGACCAGGTCGTCCTCGCTGCCGGCCTCCTGGCCCATCTGGGAGACCAGGTCCGACGTCAGGATGTGGGTCACGATGGAGAGCTGGATGATGCGGAGTGAGGCTGCTTCCTCGTCGATCTTCAGCCTGGCAACCACGTGCCGGCGGAAGTCGGCATCGATGTCCTGGTCGATGAGGCCGCGGAACTGGGAGTCGGCGATGACCTCGCTGAAGGAGAGGTTCTTCAGCTTCGGGCTGCCGGCGACGCGCCACTTGCGCACGACGGGCGCGGCTTCGCTGTCATCGTCCTTTTTCGCCGTTACGAGCTTGTCGAAGTCGTCGAGGAAGCGCTTCGCTTCCTTGTAGACCGGGAGCAGCTCGCCCCACTGTTCGAGGAGGGTGACGGCGACGCGCGCGGCGGACGGCGGGTGGCCGTAGTTGTTGACGTATTCCTGCTCGATGGCTTCGAGGTGGAGGCCCTCTTCCATCTGGCGGGCGAGGTGCTTCTCGTCATCGGCGGTCAGGAGGTAGACCTTGCCGATTTCGCGCAGGTACATGCGGACCGGGTCATCAATGCCCTCGGTCTCTTCGCTCAGGAGGGCGAGACCTGCGTCCTCCTCCTCTTCTTCGTCCTCACCGTCGGCGGCGGCATCTTCTTCGTCCTCAGCGACAATCTCGTTGAGTTCGTCCTCTGAGGCATCGTCATCGCCGAAGCTGGAGAGGCGGCTCAAGACGCCGTCGAGGACGGCGCCATCGCTGGTGGTTGAAGAGCCGGTCAGGACATCCTGGGTCATCGAAATACACTACCTCACTAAGAACAGGGGCGAATCGCTCGGCGCGCAGGGCATACTGCGCCTTTTCCATAGTAGCAAGCGCGCAAACGTGATTCAAGGGCAATTCGTGACAATCGCCGACGTTTACCGAGAATCACTGGCTGGTTACAGACTATGTTACTGGACAGTAGGCACTGCGCCCGTAACAATCCCCTTCCATGGCTACAACCCGGCATGACCGCGCGGCAGGCGCACTCCTGGCAGACCACAAAGTGCGGCTCCAGCGAGCCTCGCAGGCCGTCGCGGCGTCGGCTGAGGAGGCCCGGCTGGCCCGCAGCCTCCGCGATACCGCCATCCGCGATGCCGTGGCGGCCGGGCTTTCGCTGCGCCAGATCGGCGGCGCGCTCGGCCTTTCGCCCCAGGGTGTGGCGACCGCGGCCGCACAGGGCCAGCCCCTCTACAACACCATCGGCCGCTCCTACAGCCGTACCCGCCAGCCTGACCCGCGCATCCGTGATGCCATCTGGGCCGGCCTTGGCGGCGCTCGCTCGGTCGTGAACGTCGGCGCCGGGGCCGGTTCGTACGAACCGCCTCAGACGCTCCTCGCCGTCGAACCGTCGCTCGTGATGGTCGCCCAGCGGCCGGAGGGCCTCGCCCCGGCGGCCGTGACCACCGCTGAGCGCATCCCACTGCCGGATGACTCGGTCGATGCGGCGCTCTGTGTGCTCACCGTGCACCACTGGCCCGATGTGGCGGCCGGGTTCCGCGAGATCCGGCGGGTCGCGCGCTCGGCGGTGGTGTTCACGTGGGATTTCGAGGTCTCGCGCCGCTTCTGGCTCTGCGACTACATTCCCGCGATCAACGAACTCGATGCCCGTATCGCCCTGCCGATCCCGGACCTTTGCTCCCTCCTCGGAACGGACGACGTCCGGCCCGTAATGGTGCCGCATGCCTGCGCTGATGGTTTTCTTGGCGCCTTCTGGCGGCGGCCGGAGGCTTACCTCGACCCCGAGGTGCGCGCGGGTATCTCGTCGCTCGCCCGGCTCGACCAGTCAGTTGCGAACGCAGGGCTGGAGCTCCTCGTCGAGGATCTTCGCAGCGGGGCGTGGCAGCGGCGGTATCAAGCCTTGCTCGAACGGGACGAGTTCGATGCCGGGTACCGGCTCGTGGTGGCGCGCTGGGACCGCTGACCTGCCGCATGGCCCGGCCGGTGATTCGCGCTCAGGGCGGGCCGCGCCTACCCTCGAATCCGTGCCTCGCCGTGGTCATCGCTACAAGGAACC